>CAZJUF010000463.1:0-2232 GCA_964549055.1 uncultured Hyphomicrobiales bacterium
CCCTAATGTAGCAAAGCTGAGGCCGGTTGCGACACCTGATGCGGGCGCTATTACACCGGCAAATCTGGCCGCAGCCGTTGTATCTACCATGCCGGAAAATGCAATCCTGTGCGATGAATCCATCACCTTCGGCCATGTGGTGGCATCACTGACCAAACATGCACCGCCCCATGATCTGCTCCAGCTTACCGGCGGCTCAATCGGCATCGGAATTCCGCTGGCTCTGGGGGCTGCTATTGCGTGCCCGGATCGCAAGGTCATCGCCCTTCAGGCTGATGGCAGCGGCATGTATACGGTACAGGGATTGTGGAGCCAGGTGCGCGAAAACTGCAATATTGTCACGGTCATTCTCGCCAACAGGCGCTATCAGATTTTGCATGGGGAGCTGGCCAATGTGGGCGGTGGGCCGCCGGGTGTAAACGCCAACAGAATGTTCAATCTGGACAACCCTGAGATTAACTGGACTGCTTTGGCAAAAAGTCTCGGCATGCCTGCTATAAGGGTTGATTGTGCTGCGGAACTGGCAAAGGAGCTGAAAAAGGCCATAGCGCACGAGGGGCCTTACCTGATTGAAGCGATGATTTAGAGTTCAACCAACACAAAATTAAGGAAGTTTGACGATACTTGATCAAATGTTTTTCAGACTCACCTTGAGGACACTATGGCCAAAGCACAATTTCACAAAAACCAGCGGGTCTATGTAAAACCGGTTGGAACATGGGCGCTTATCGAAGCGGTTGTTCCACAATGGGCCAAGGGCGTAGAAGAGCCGATCAAGATAACCTATGAGGTTGGGCTGGGCCGTCAATTCGGCTTTGAGGAGTTGCAATCAGAAGAAGTTGCGGTTTCATCCGAACTTAATAACGGGGTTGAATGGCGTCTTATTCGCGGTCAGAACAAGTGGAAATCTGCCGACGAATGCAGCCATCACCCCTACCCCGGAACGTATCCGGTGATTGTTACCAGTGAGGAAAACTGGGGTGGCTGGCGCGTGCCTGGAGCGGAATATGACCGCAACCCGGCCGATGTGGAATGGCAGGCGCGGGTAATCTCACATTCTTTGATGTGCGTAAAACTGTTGCGCTCAATCGTTGATTTTGCCGAAGAATCTCCCGAAAACCTGCCCAATCAACTGATAGGTATCGCACAGGATGCCCGCGGCGTTCTCAAGGCAGTTGAACGATAACCGAACCCCACGCCACTGGCATAACGTGTTGTAGTGCCAATTTCTTATTGCGAACCGGCCAAGATATATGAAAACCGACATTCCCCAGGCTGTCTATGCCAAGGATTACAGCCCTTCTGATTATCTCATAACCACGGTTTATCTCGATGTCCGGCTGGCACCGGCAGCAGCGGCTGTCAGATCAACACTGACGATTATACCTAATGAGAATGCCAATGCTGACATGGCTCCGCTCTTTTTGGATGGGGAGGAAATCGAGCTGGTTTCGGTTCGCCTCAATGGCCGGACACTCGGGCCGGATGATTACAGCAAGAATGCTACTTCGCTCACCATCACCTCGGTGCCGCAGGAAGAATTCACACTGGAGATTGAAACAACCTGCAATCCCACAGCTAATCTTGCGCTGACAGGTCTGTACCGTACCAGCAACACCTATTGCACCCAATGTGAGGCGGAAGGTTTTCGGCGCATTACGTACTTTTGCGACCGGCCTGATGTGTTGAGCGTCTATACCGTCAGGATTGAAGGCTCTAAAACCGATACACCGGTTCTGCTTTCCAACGGAAATCTGGTGGAGACCGGCGAGGTTGGCCCGGACAGACATTTTGCTGTCTGGCATGATCCCCATCCAAAACCGTGTTATCTTTTCGCCCTGGTGGCCGGAAATCTCAAATCCGTAAGCGACAGCTTCACCACAATGTCGGGACGCCAGGTTGAATTGAAAATATTCGTCGAGCCGGGAAAAGAAGATCGCTGCGCCTATGCCATGGACGCACTCAAACGCTCAATGAAGTGGGATGAGGAGCGCTTTGGCTGCGAATATGATCTCGATATTTTCATGATTGTCGCGGTCAGTGATTTCAATATGGGGGCGATGGAAAACAAGGGTCTGAATATTTTCAATGACCGGTTCATTCTCGCCCTGCCCGATACTGCCACCGATGGCGATTATGCCAATATCGAGAGCATCATTGCGCATGAGTATTTTCATAACTGGAGCGGCAACCGCGTTACCTGCCGCGACTGGTTTCAACTGTGTCTCAAGG
>CAZJUF010000464.1:0-2231 GCA_964549055.1 uncultured Hyphomicrobiales bacterium
ATGCGTCATTTGACGCCGACGTACTTGGCTCGAGCGAACCGGTCGTCGTTGATTTCTGGGCAGAATGGTGCGGTCCGTGCAAGCAGATTGGTCCTGCGCTGGAAGAAATTTCAACTGAAATGGATGGCCGCGTCAAAGTCATCAAGATTAACATTGATGAAAACCCCAACGTACCATCCAAATATGGCGTGCGTGGCATTCCGACGTTGATGATGTTCAAAAACGGTGAAGTGGCGTCAACAAAAGTCGGCGCTTTGCCCAAGGGCAAAATCGTCGAATGGATTGAAGAATCACTTTGATTTTCGCCTAACGCCGTTTCGGTGCTTTGCACCGGGCCTGCCCATGCTGGAAGCATGTCTACGACATGGCGCGGCGCATTAGCGCCGGGCAGCAGTCGCTGCCTTGGTATTAATTCAAACTACACCGCTGCCACATTGCCGCGGTGTAGTTTCAACACATTTCCGGCCAGATAGAGCGATCCGCAAATCAGCAACCTCTGCTCTTTGTCGCCGTTTGCCGCCACCTGTTTGAGAGCGTGTTCCAGGCTTTGTGAAGATGTGGTTGTAAAGCCCTGTTTAACTGCTTCCAGGCCAAGGTCTTCCGCACTCACGGCATTTTCTTCGCCCGGTATTCTCACAGTGATGATGCGCTCGCACAGACCTTTAAATGGGGCCAGGTAGTTGCCAATTTCCTTGGTATTCAACATGCCCAAAATGAGCACCACGGGCATGGGCACGCGATCTTCAAGATCGGCCAGAGCCGTTGCCACAGCTCTTGCGGCATGAGGATTGTGTCCGCCATCGAGCCAGATTTCGGTATTTTCGCCAGTAAGCTCATGCAAGACGCCAGGTTCCAGCCGCTCGAGCCGGGCGGGCCAGCGGGTCTGGCGCAAGCCCTCTTCGATATGTTTAGATGTCAACAGTGAAAAATCCAGCGCCCGCAAGGCTGCTATTGCGGTCCCGGCATTGTCAATCTGGTGGCGCCCGGCAAGGCGCGGCAGCGGTAAATCGAGCAATCCCGCCTCGTCCTGATAGACCAGACGGCCATGTTGTTCAAAAGATTGCCAATCCTGATTGGCGATCAAAAGCGGGCTGTGTGTCCGCGCCGCAATGCGTTCAATAACGCTAAGACCAGCCTCTTTTTGCGGGGCGACGATGCAGGGGACATCGGGTTTTAAAATACCGGCTTTTTCCCCGGCAATCTCCTCAAGGGTATCGCCCAGATACTGTTGGTGATCCATATCGATCGAGGTCAGGATGGTGAGAGCGGGGCGTTCAATAACGTTGGTTGCATCCAACCTGCCACCAAGCCCGGTCTCCAGCAGCAGAAAATCAGCCCTGTGACGTGAAAAGGCCAGAAAAGCTGCCGCTGTGGTGATTTCGAAAAAAGTTATAGGGTGGCCATCATTGGCCACTTCACATTCTTCGAGCAGGGCGGATAAGTGACTTTCATCAATGTGCTGGCTTGTCCCGGCATCGCTTGCCAGGCGAATACGCTCATGAAAGCGCACAAGGTGGGGCGAGGTGTAGCTGTGAACGTGCGCATCTGCCGCCTCCAGACAGGAGCGCATATAGCTGAGAACCGAGCCTTTACCGTTGGTGCCGGCAAGGTGGATTACCGGTGGCAATTTTTCTTCTGGATGATTGAGAGCCACCAGCAATCGCTCAAGGCGCTCTAAAGACAGGTCAATGCTCTTGGGGTGGAGGCCAAGCAACCGCGTCAAAATCTCATCGCTAAGAGCCATGCAAACCCCAAATATACAATTTTGAAAAACCTCCAGAGCTTAAGCAGGCTCTGGTCTGGCACCCGTTGGCGATGCGGAAGGTCCGGTTTTTGCAGCTTTGACCGGCTTGGGAATACGGGTTGATGTCACATCAGCTTCGCGCGCATCCGTCATTTCGGCTGCAAGAAGGTCTTTTTCCTCACCTTCTTCCTTTGATGCCGGTTGTTCGGATTTTACCGTTTCTTCTTCTATCGCATCACTCAACAGCGTAAGTTTCGAACCTGCACTGGCTGCCGCCGGTGATTTTGTCAAAATGCGGGCTAGCTGGCTCAGCGTATCGCGAAGCTCATGGCGATGCACCACCATATCGATCATACCGTGCTCAAGCAAAAATTCGGACCGCTGAAAACCTTCGGGCAGTTTTTCGCGAATGGTCTGTTCAATAACCCGCGGGCCGGCAAAGCCGATCAGAGCACCGGGTTCAGCAATGTGAATGTCACCGAGCATG
>CAZJUF010000465.1:0-2226 GCA_964549055.1 uncultured Hyphomicrobiales bacterium
TTCGCTGTGGACGAAAGATTTGTCTATTTTTATGGTATCAAAAGGGAAGCTCTGCAGATAACTGAGGGATGAATACCCGGTGCCGAAATCATCCAGAGAAAGTCCCGCGCCAAATTTCCGAATACGCTGAAGCACGCGCGATGCCAGTTCCGGGTTCTCCATCACTTGAGTTTCGGTAACTTCAATTTTCAAGGTTCCCGGTGTGATTTCCGAACGATCAAGAATAGCCTGCAAGTCCCCAATCATATCAGGCTGAATGATTTGCCGGGTCGACACATTAACGCTCATAAAGAGCATTTCGTGAGTGGTATAAAGCCGTTGCCAGCTGCCAAGCTGTATGCCCGCTTCATTGAGGACAAAGCGGCCGATATCAATTATCAATCCGGTTTCTTCAGCAATATCCATAAACTCGTCGGGGCCAAGCAGACCGCGGGTCTGGTGTTGCCAGCGTATAAGAGCTTCAAAACCCGCAATCTGTCCCGAGCTTAAATGAACAATCGGCTGGTACACCAATTTGAATTCGTTGCGCTCAATGGCCTGATGCAAATCGGCTTCGAGTGCCACTCTGTTGGTGGTGCGGCGAGACATTCGCGGATCAAACACCGAGATATTACTGTTGCCACGACGTTTGGCGCTGTACATGGCGATTTCTGCACGCTTGAGAAATTCTGCCGCCTCTTCCCCGGTGCCTGATTTGTAAATCGCCAGGCCGATGTAACTCGTCAAATTGATCTTTCTGGGCCTGAACGGGATTGGCTCGGAAATTGAATTCTGGATATTTTCTGCTATCTGATAGACTTCATCGATACCAATCTGGGTTGTGGTCAAAATGGCAAAACGGTTCTTTGAAATCTTGGCAACAGTGTCTCTTGGCGACATTTCGTCGGCGATGCGCCGGGCTGTGATGAGCAAAAAATTGTCTCCAGCCGCGTGACCAAGACTGTCATTGATACTGCTAATTCGATCAATATCCACAAGGATCAACCCAATTTCATACGGGCTTTGTTCCGAGTACCTGCTGACCGCGCGTTCCAGCCGGTCGGCAAACAACGTCTGATTGGGCAGGCCGGTAAGATGATCGTGAACCGCATCGCGCAACAGTCTTTCTTCTGCCAGTTTGGTGTGGGTAATATCTGTGACGACACCAATACAGCGCGAGGCCAGATTATTTTCGCCCGGCACGGCGCGCGCTTTAAGTTGTAACCAGCGATAGCCACCATCTGTCCCGCGCATCCTGAAGGAGAGATTTAAAAAGCCCATGCCCTTACTGATCATCGCATCCAACCTGTTGGAAAAGTTGTCGCGATCGTCCTTGTGCATGAGGTCAAGCCAGGTATGGGTGCCGCCCATTTCAAAATGTCCCGGGCGCAGCCCCAGGAGCTTTTCAATCTCCGGGCTTACATAAAATGACTTTTGTTCCAGATTATAGTCCCACACGCTATTTCCGGCACCGGCAAGAGCCAGGGCGTCGCGTCCGGAGCTGTCCTTGGTCATGCGCGTGCCAACGGCAAACTGGGTAACAACAAAAGCCAGTAATAACAGGGTCAGTATCAGGCCTGCGGCAATGCCTGGTGACAACAGCGGATGGGCAATCCACCCGACAATGGCGCTGCCGACAAAGAGTGTCCAGCCAGCAAGTATCATCCACGCAGGCAGGATAGCCAGCGCCCTTGGGTTAGCATGGGCGCTGAGATACAGAATGATCATACCGCCAAAAAAGACGCCGCCGCCAAAACTTATCCGCGCCACTCCGGCGGCGTAATAGGGCTGAAAAAATGCATACGGCACCAGAATAGCCATGGCGACAATCATAACAATGCTGAGGTATCCCAGGATTGGCATTCGGTGGCGCAGCAGTAAAAACGTATGAAAAAACGAAAAAACGCCCAATGCCATCAAGGCCTCTGTGGCGCTGCGAAGCTTTACCGCCGTACTGGGGGAGGAAAAATATTCCGGGGAAAAAAAGCCAAACTCCAGGAGTAACAAAAGTGTTCCGGCAATCGATAAAAGAGCCCCGGAAAGATAGGCCATCTGACGCGAAACAAAAAACAATATGGTGAGGTATAATGCGATCAGGCCGATCAGGCCAAGAAGAAATCCGCGATAAAGAGACCGGTTTTCCAAATGAAATTTATAGGCTCTTTCGTTCCAAAGGCCCAGTCTGGGCGGCCAGGTGCCGTTGACTTCGACGACATAAGTAACAACGCGCTGTGGCTCTACGCTCAA
>CAZJUF010000466.1:0-2223 GCA_964549055.1 uncultured Hyphomicrobiales bacterium
AAAATCTGTGTGCAGGGATTCGGTCTGCTTCAGGTAGCCGATGGCGTCCTTGAGGAAGGAGAGGCGGCATATGGTATTGCGCAGCAGGTAATTCATAATAGCTATGACTCGCTATCGCCAAAACAGAAGCACGTGTACGACACCGTTTTGATACCTGCTCTAAAAAGGCTACACGAAAAAAATGAGACGAACCGCATTCTGAGTTCGAATCCAGATTAAAAAAATTAAACCGGAACAAAGCCCAATTGTTTCTGTTCTTATCTCGGACATAATGCCTAACGAGGGAAACCAAGGATCTGTTGCGAACGGCCGCTAGATATGCGATCGATGAAGGCAAAAATCATATTGTTCATTGACTCATAAAACGAGAATTCTGGACAAATAAATTGAGAATATTGAGGTCAAGTTAGAAATTTAGCAATCTACAAAGCGCAATTAGGTATTCGGCAGTTAGAAAAAAATTAGGGGCTGACCTAGATAATTCAATTTTAGGGTTATCATGGGTATTTTGGGCAAGAGCCGACTTAGTCACTACAAACAGGATCGCCTGATCGAGCATTTTGTTTCCGGATCGACTACCTTGACAGGGGCTCGCCTGTGTGGCGTGAACCGCAAAATGGTGACTTACTTTTTCCTACAGCTTCGCGAGATTTCCACCTTAGAGTTGGAAGCTGAAAGTGAAGCCATGTTCGGCGGCAAGATCGAAGTTGATGAGAGCTACTTCGGCAGTAAAAGTATGGCCCAAAGGGGACGCGAACGTGGGATCCTTCTGGCGATAACAGAAAAGTAAGGAGATATATAACGAAAACACGAAAGCACGATTGCGTTCTTTCGTGTTTTCGTTATATATAATAAATCTGTCCATTTACCAATAGACGCACACGGGCTGGCATTGGGCCAGATTGGGCTAAACTAACAAATCGGGATCAAGACGATGCCAAAGACTGCATTGCGAAAGAAACCGTCCGAGGATGCGCAGTTCTCGGTGCTGAGGGGGAAAACGGAAACAAAAAACACGTCGCCGTTAAACTTCAAAGTACCAGCTGAGTTCCGGCGTGAGTTTAAAACATATGCTGCCCAACACAACATGAAGCTGAACCAACTTCTTTTTGAAGCATTTGCCGCGCTGAAGGAGAAAGATGCTGCCGATATGTAGGCGAAATTGTGATTGTCTGATAGGCGATTGGAACATTCTAAAGGGTGATTGTTTGTATTGTAGGTGAGATGGTTACGACGACTGAAAATTTACATTCCGCTGCTGAAATGCTCAATGCTGCTTACAAGCAGCTTGAGTTTGATCAAGGGGTATTGCTGTCCGCTGCACGTACGCCCCAGCGAGAAGCAATGGCGGACTGGGTCGACAAAGGAGATTGGCAATTGCTCGCGGCACAGGTCGGCGCCGAGAGCATTTTCTTCGTTGATTGCGAACCGGTAATTGTATTCGCAAAGGCTGAGGACGCTGCCCCAGAAGTCCTAAGAGCATTATACGAACGCATTTGGTGTATGTCCCGCCCTCAACTTCTATTTCTTGCCGCTCCTGGGCAGATATCCGCATTCGACTTAACCAAGCCGCAACCGAAGCCGAATGAGCCGCTCTCTGACCGCAATCGCCAAATAGCGGTCGCAACTTCCATTGCAGAAGTTCAGTCGAAATTGGGAGCTTTCCACCGTGAACGTATAGAGACGGGCGCCCTCTTTGAAGGAGAACGTTTTCGCGACTCGGCGAATCGCTCTGATCGCGCGCTTATCCGTGATTTGAAAACGGTCCGACGGCAACTTGCAGCTATACCTGCCGGACATAAGTATCCAAAACTTAGGCATCTTCACTCAATAATTGGGCGCGCCATTTTCATTCGCTATCTGGAAGATCGGGAAATTCTTGTACCTGCGTATTTCGAGAAGGTGGCAAGCCAGAGAGAAAATTGGGTAAGAATTCTCGCTCAACCGCCTTCCGCACCTCCTTCGGAAGCAAGATTGACGGAAATGCTGTTTCTGCGGGTCTTGCAAGACAAGGACTTTACTTATGCTCTGTTTGAGCAACTCGCTCTTGATTTCAATGGAGATACCTTTCCCATAGGAGACGAAGAGCGCAATTATATTCAGCAGGCACATCTCGACAAACTAAGAGACTTTTTGATCGGAAAAACGTCAGATCAAGAGGAACTGTTTTTCTTTGCATATCGGTTTGACGTCATTGCCATTGGATTGATCAGCACGATATAC
>CAZJUF010000467.1:0-2218 GCA_964549055.1 uncultured Hyphomicrobiales bacterium
GCCAGGCTGGCGTATCCAATTCGCGATGGAATTCCCATAATGTTGGCGGAAGAAGCCCGCTCTTTGGACGAGGAATAAAAATGAACGCTGATACTAAAGCCTGGCCAACTGAACTGCGAGTACGTGATAAAGGCGATACTCTTGCTGTCAGTTTTGATACGGGTGAGAGCTTTGATTTGTCGGCTGAATATCTGCGGGTGGAAAGCCCCAGTGCCGAGGTTAAGGGGCATGGCCCGGGGCAGGAAGTCACAATAGCGGGAAAGGTTCTGGTTAAGATATTAAGCGTTGAACCGGTGGGAAATTATGCCGTAAAAATCCAGTTTACCGACCGCCATTCTTCTGGAATTTATTCATGGGATTATCTTCACAAGCTTGGCATTGAACACGATCAAATCTGGGCTGCATATCTGCAAAAACTCGAAGATGAAGGCAAATCACGCGGCGGATGAAATTTAACACCTCGCAATCATATAGTTTCAGTCGACAAGAACAGTTTCCTCTAATCAGCCAGGTGCTATGTAACCGTCGATTATGAGGGAGAAAATGATTGCTTGAGGCTGATTTTCGTGCCACTTAAGGCGGGTTGACAATTAAAGTTAAACGGAAAATCAATGTCGAGTACGTTCGAAACTGTCGCAGATATTATCTCCACCACATGCGATATCCCGTTAGAAGAAATTACGCCGGAAAGTAACGCCATGGAGGATTTGGGCATCGATAGCCTGGATTTTCTCGATATTGCGTTTGCCATTGACAAGAAATTCGGGATCAAAATCCCCCTGGCCGCCTGGTCAGAGGAATTGCAGGCTGGCAATGCCAATGTTGAGGATTATTTTCTCCTGAAAAACCTTTGTGCGCGGATTGATGATCTGGTAGTCGACGCACAGAAAAGCTGAGAGCCGCCAAAACGAATGCGCCTTGAATATTTTCAGATGATTGATAGCATTGAGGCGCTGGATGCGCATGAGGCGCGGATAACTGCTCGCGCGCATGTGCCAAAACAAAGCCCGGTGTTTGAAGGGCATTTTCCCGGTCATCCGCTGGTGCCAGGCGTTTTGCTGATCGAGACCATGGCGCAGGCCTCAGGGTATCTGATCATTGCGCTCAACGATTACAGCTCGATGCCTTTTCTGGCTAGCGTCAAGGACGCAAAAATGAGATCGTTTGTCTCACCGGATGCAGATTTAACAATTACAGCTGAACTGATCCATGAAGGTTCCGGTTTTGCCGTTACCAAGGCCCGCATACACCATGAAGATAAAAAAATCTGTGATGCTCAATTGACGTTGCGCACAATGGCATTTCCAACAAAAGATCTGGAAAATCACATGCGGGCGCAGGCTGAAAAAATCGGCCTGATGAAGGCAAGTTGAAATTATGGCTGCTGATGATAATGAGGTTTGGATTACCGGGCTGGGGCTGGTCAGCTCTTTAGGCGAAGGCTGTGAAGAACATTGGCAAAGACTTGGGCCCGGTGGCAGCATAGAGCCGGTTTTAGAAAATGAAGCCTTCAGCCCCTATCCGGTTCACCCGCTGGTGGAACTCGATTTTACCAAACAAATTTCCGGCCGTTCTGATTTGCGACAGATGGGCAAGTGGCAAAAGCTCGGAACTTATACCGCTGGCATGGCGCTGGATGATGCCGGGATTTCCGGCAATGAAGAATTACTGTCAAAAACCAATATGATTGTTGCTGCCGGTGGCGGTGAGCGTGACATGGATGTTGATACTTCTCTGCTGGAAACGGCGGGCAAGCCTTCAGGTGGTGAAGAAGCGCGCAATGAAATTCTTATGAATGATTTGCGTCCGACCCATTTTCTTTCCGAATTGTCCAATTTACTTGCCGGTAATATCTCGATTGTGCATGGCGTTATTGGATCTTCGCGTACATTTATGGGCGAGGAAATGGCCGGGTTTTCGGCCGTAGAAGTCGCAGCGCGGCGTATCCAGGGCCAGCAGGGCGAGCTTTTTCTGGTTGGCGGTGCTTTTAATGCCGAACGTGAAGATATGCTTCTGCAACTCGATGTTGGCAACACTCTTCTGGCCGGTACTTATGCGCCCCTGTGGCAACGTCAATCAGCCGGTGGCGGTATGGTTCTGGGCAGTGCCAGTGCGTTTTTGGTGCTGGAATCAAAGCGCCATGCGATGGCCCGTGGCGCAAAGCCTTATGCGAAGCTTTCGGCAATTGTATCGGGGCGTAGCAAAAGAACAGACAACC
>CAZJUF010000468.1:0-2203 GCA_964549055.1 uncultured Hyphomicrobiales bacterium
GCTATAAGATTGCCAACGTTCGCGTATTGGGCTTCTGGTTGGCCAAGTTTCAACGCATTCAGTTTGAAACCTATATTTCCAAACAGGGCGGAAGCGTAAACGCTCTGGTGGCCATTCTTAAAAGCCGGAAATAGCTTATCCCAAAAGCGGCATTATAACGTTCTTAACGATGAACGGATATTCTCATATCTTACAAGTATCGGGGAATATGAAATGTGCCGTTGGATCGCTTATTCAGGAAAATCTATTTTCATGGATGAGATAATTTTTGCCCCCTCCAATTCCCTCGTTAATCAAAGCCTCAATGCCCGCGAAGGTAAACTCGCCACCAACGGTGATGGCTTTGGCATTGGCTGGTACGACAAACAGGAAACCCCCGGCCTGTACCGCGAAATTCTTCCCGCATGGAACGATGCCAATCTTCTGCACCTGTCCCATCAGATAAAAACGAGCTTGTTTTTCGCTCATGTTCGCGCCTCAACCGGCACCTCCACCATGCGCTCCAATTGCCACCCGTTTTCTTATGGTCGCTGGCTGTTTATGCACAATGGCCAAATTGGTGATTACAGCTACTGCCGGCGAGATCTCGAACGTCTGCTCGATGATGAAACCTACAACCACCGCTTCGGTACCACCGACAGCGAATTGATGTTCCTGCTGATGATACAAAACGGCCTGGACGATGACCCAGCCAGGGCCATCGGTGCCACGATCAAACAAATTTCGGCTGTTTGCGAACAATCTGGTACAAAAAAGCCGATTAAGCTCACCATTTGCCTTACCGATGGCAAACGCATGTTTGCCTGCCGTCATTCCAGTGCGGGAACAGCGCCGACACTTTACTGGCGGCAAAATGAAACCTGCACAATGATTGTCTCCGAGCCACTGGATGATGATGGTGAAATTTGGACCGCCATCAGCCCCGACAGCCTGCTGGTTATCGATGAAAAAGCTGAAATCCAACCCCTGTTCCCCGACCACCCCCTGCACCACATCTGGGCGAATTCAATCAAAACCGGATCAAAACAAGTGATTCATTAGGTTTTTTAGGTTGTGGTTTTTCAGATCCCTATCTAAATACGGGAAAATTACCCTTTTTTTAACCCTGTTCCTATAATTGCTACCTTAGGTATATCAGCTGGAGTACACGACGTGTTTGCATCACTTAAAATTGGCACCAAGATTGTTGCCATTAGCTCGATAATAATGATTGTCACCGTTTCAGTTGGCCTTGCCATTTTTGCGGTGGAAAAAGTATCCAATATAAAAAGTGATATGCGGCGCCAGGCCGACGGTCGCCTCGTCGTCATCGAGGCTATCCATACCCAGGCGATGAAAAACCGACTGGACAAGGCAGATAATGATCCAGTTGTTGCCACATTGGATGGCACGTTCGAACAACTCAGTAATTCCGCCAAGGACATGAAGGTCTGGCTGGCGATGGGGCCAAAGGTTCTGGCTTTTCAAAAACGGATGAATGCAGCTGAAGAACCACCGCTGGACGCTGTCGGCCGCGAAGCCATCGAGACCAAGCAACCAGTGGACAGAATTGTAGGTGATGAGTATCGCTTGACCGTACCGGTCATCTTTGGTCAGGGAGTTGCCAATGATGAAACCTGTGTTGCCTGCCATGGCACAGACATGGGGCTCAAATCAGGTGATGTCATCGGTGCTTATTCCATTTCCATGCCGCTAAAATACAGTTGGGCAGCTCTCATTGGAGACTTCACTGAACTTACCATTGGTGTCCTGCTCATACTGATCATCATAGCAATTTCGAATTATGTCTTCATTCAGAAATTGGTTGGAATTCCGGTCAGTTCAATGACAAGCCTCATGCGCCGACTGGCCGGTGGCGACACAAATATCGAAATAGACAGCACCGGACGCAGCGACGAAATTGGCTTCATGGCTCAGGCAATCCAGGTGTTCAAAGATAATGCCATTGAGCGTGAAACTCTGGAACAAAAACAAAAAGAAGTAGAAAAGCGAATGGCCGCTGAGAAAATGGCCACGTTGAGAAAAATGGCGGACAGTTTTGAAACCGGCGTTGGTGACGTTGTAGAAAGCGTGTCATCAGCGGCAACCCAGATGCAGTCCTCAGCTCAATCCATGGCATCCATTTCCGAAGAAACCAGCAGTCAGGCCGTTATTGTGGCCGCAGCTTCCGAGGAAGCTTCCGGCAATGTTCAGACCGTGGCTG
>CAZJUF010000469.1:0-2201 GCA_964549055.1 uncultured Hyphomicrobiales bacterium
AAAAACAGCGCCACTCACATTTTGCTACTTTAAAGAAACACCTCTGCGCGTGTTTACCGGTACCGGTTTCATGCCCGGCTGGAAGATAATTTTTCTTTTTTGCGCCGCCTGCGTTGCTCCTGCCGCATAGACCTGCTTGGTTGCCTCGACTAAAACCACGCCGCCAAAACCGGGCCAGAGCCAGCTGCCGATGCGCTCCCAGGCAACAGCGGAGCGCAACAGGAAAGAGCGGCTGAAGGGTGGCATGTACAGGGCATATTTCCACAATTCCGGGGCCAGATAGGCATCGCGCAAAAGCTGGATTAATTGCCCGCGGCTGAACGGGCGGCCATGGCCAAAAGGCGTGCGGTCAAATCGTGCCCACATGCCGCTGCGATTGGGAACAACCATCAACAGATGCCCCCCGGGGGCAAGCACCCGCCAGGCTTCATTGAGCATGGCGGGTAGATTTTCAGCCATCTCAATACCATGTACCATCAACACTCTGTCGATACTGCCATCGCGCAACGGCAAGCCCTCGGGCTCGATAAGCGCGGTCAGGCTCGAACCTTGTGCCGGCCAGCGTGACACCCCCTGACGCGCAGGCATAAAGGCTGCACATAACAACGCTTCGTCCTTGAACATGCCCAGGTACGGTGTGGCATAGCCAACGCCAGCCAGACGCATGTCTTTGATATTGGGCCAGATCGCCCGGATACGCTGAGCCACCAGCCGGCGGGCAATTCCGCCCAGCGCACTGGCATAAAACGCCCGAATATCGATAACATCAAGAAACATGACACCTGCATAAAGTTGCGATTTATTGAGCACTCGTAATTTAGAGGCTGCACAATCAGATAATACTCATAGTATAGTATTGTGATTAATTGGCCATAAAGACAAAATGATGGTGGAGCGCCACATGACACATTTAGAAATTTACCAGTTTCCCTGCCTTAGCGATAATTATGGTGTTCTCTTGCATGATCGAGAAACCCTTGCCACAGCCTCAATTGACGCACCCGATGCTTCGGCGATCAACGCTGCACTTGATGAGAAAGGCTGGAAACTGAGCCACATTCTTACCACTCATCATCACCATGACCACACCGGTGGCAATCTGGAACTAAAACAAAAGACCGGGTGCATCATAGTTGGCCCCAAAGCGGAAGCTGCTAAAATTCCCGGTATCGATGTGCAACTGGCCGAGGGTGATACATATGATTTTGGCTCAACTTGCCTGCAGGTTTTTGAAACCCCGGGCCATACGCTGGGGCAGATAAATTACTGGTTTGAAGACGATAACCTGCTGTTTTCCGGCGACACATTGTTCAGCCTGGGCTGTGGCCGGGTGTTTGAAGGCACATTGGATCAAATGTGGTCATCTTTGCAAAAGCTCATGAGATTGCCTGGTGGCACCGTGATTTATTCCGGCCATGAATATACGTTAGCCAATGCGGCTTTCGCCTTGAGTATCGAGCCCGGCAATGCCGCCTTGCGCGCCCGGGCCGAGCTGATAAAAGAAATGCGTGCTCACAATGAGCCAACGGTACCGACAACCTTGCAGCTGGAACTTGAAACCAATCCGTTTTTGCGCCCCGACAGCACTGAGATACAGGAGACGCTGGGGATGGTTGGGGCTGATTTAGCGCTAGTGTTTGCCGAGATTAGAAAACGTAAGGACAGATTTTGAGTAAAGAAATGGACTGGCTTTATTGGCAAAAGGGTGCGTGGACCACCGAAGAAACGCCACTTATCAGCCTCAAGGACAATACGTTCTGGATGGGAAATGCGGTATTTGACGGTGCCAGAGCCTTTGACAATTGCGCCCCCGACCTCGACAAACATTGCCAACGCGCCTTGATATCGGCAACGCGCATGTTGCTTAAACCTGATATTGCGCTGGAGAGATTGATTGAGCTTTGCCGCGAAGGGGTTGGCATGTTTCCCAAAGGGGCAGAACTATATATCCGCCCGATGTTTTTTCCTCGCGGCGGCTTTTTTCTACCAGACCCTGATACTACCGAATGCGCTATCGCCATTCATCGTTTGCCGCTTCCAGGCGCGGAAGGGTTTAGCGCGTGTCTGTCGCCGTTTCGCCGGCCCTTTGCCGACATGGCTCCAACGGACGCCAAAGCTGCGTGTCTTTATCCCAATCTTCAGCGCGCCATCGCTTATGCCAATGGGCGCGGATTTGATAATGCGGTGGTCTACAAGACAGA
>CAZJUF010000470.1:0-2186 GCA_964549055.1 uncultured Hyphomicrobiales bacterium
GAAGTATCAGGTATTGAGCAGGCGCAAACCAGTGAGGTTGCGCGCAAACTGTCAACGCTCGAGCGTATCTGGAATGTCGACGGCGTTCGCAAGTTCGTCATTCTACTTAGTTTAGTGGTTTCCTGGCAGGCTTATACGGTTGGATTTGATGTTGAACCTTTAATGCTGCCGAGCTTTTGGATCTCATTTTCGACGCTGATCAGGGATCTGTTTTACAGCGATCTGATCTGGAAGGTGTGGTTTTCAATCAAGGTGCTGTTCATCGGCTACACTGCGGGATTGTTCCTGGCCGCTGTCCTGATCATGTGGGCGACTGTCTCGCGTTTTGGCAGTGATTTTATTTCCATGGCAACGGCCATGTTTAATCCGCTGCCCGCCATTGCCCTGTTGCCGCTGGCGATGCTGTGGTTTGGCCTTGGTACCGCAAGCCTGGTGTTCGTGCTCATCCACTCGGTGTTATGGGCGGTGGCGCTCAGTACCCATAGCGGCTTTGAAGGGGTGAGCCAGACCTTGCGCATGATCGGGCGCAATTACGGCTTGAAGGGTTTCGGCTATGTCTGGAAAATTCTCGTTCCCGCAGCCCTGCCTTCAATCCTGGCTGGTATGAAAATCGGCTGGGCGTTTGCGTGGCGCACGCTGATTGGTGCCGAGCTGGTGTTCGGTGCATCATCAGGCAGCGGCGGGCTGGGCTGGTACATATTTGAATCGAGCCAGAACATTGATACCGATGGCGTCTTTGCCGGTCTTTTCATGGTCATCTTGATCGGATTTTTTGTCGAAAACGTCATCTTTCGCAATATTGAACGCCGCACAGTTAACCGGTGGGGCATGCAGCGTTAGGAGAATATCATGACAATGTCGTTGAAAAAGATAGGTAAAACTTTTGTTGCCGAAGTAGAGGGCGTTGATTTGTCCGGGCCCGTGAATGCTGAGTTAATTGCGGCGATCCGGCAGGCGTGGTGGGACCATTCAATTCTGGTGCTGCGCGGCCAAAACATTTCCGAGGCCCAGCATATCGACTTTTCCCGACAATTTGGAGATTTGCAGGACCACACTGTGAAGGACTGGCTGTTACCTGCCCACCCCGAAATTCTCGTGCTGTCCAACCGCGGGCGCGGTGGTGTCAAGCCGCTGGATAATGGCGGTGCTTACTGGCATTCTGACATGACTTATGAAGTGGTGCCGCCGATGGGCTCGATATTGCACGGCCTGACCGTGCCACCCGAAGGTGGAGATACGCTTTATACCGACATGTACGCAGCATATGAAGCGCTCGACGATGAAACCAAGGCGTTGATTGAAGGGCTAACCGCAATTCATTCCTACCATCACCGCTATATGAAGATGGCCGAAGGCGGAAAACGTGCCGCACCAACGGCTGAGCAACTGGCTCAATGGCGCGACACCGAGCATGCTATTGTACTCAAGCATCCTGAAAGTGGTCGCAAGGCGCTGTTCGTTAATGAAGGTTTCACGGTTTCAATCAAGGGGATGGAACCTGCTGAAAGCGAAGCTCTGCTGGCGCGGCTTTATGCTCACGCCGTTCAACCTGAATTTATCTATGCCCACCAATGGCAGGCCGATGACATTGTGATGTGGGACAATCGCACCACGATGCACTGTGCCACGCCGTATGATTTTTCTGCCTATGAGCGGACCATGCACCGCACTACGATCAAAGGTCTGGCGCTAAGTCAGGCTGCTGCGGCCTGAGTGGCGCGGGCTTAAACGAAATCGGTTATAACCAGGTGATGTTGATTTAATCAGTCCGGCAGTCGTATGCGCCTGAACCGGGCAAGCAAACTATAGGAGAGTGAATTGGAGGCAAGCCAAAACCAGTTTCTGGGTAATCTGTCAGGAAATGTTCCGCCGGAACTTTCAGGGACTGCGACCATTGAACCATCGGGTGCGATTGAGGCAGGTTCATGGGAAACCTTCACGCTTGTCTATACAGCGGGTTTTTACGGCATCGATGACAGCGGCAGCATCAAGATTGTGTCGCGCTTTGCTTCTGATCAAACCAACCCCCAGTTCGATGATCCCACGGCACCGGGCTATACCACCGTCACCGCCAGCAATAATGCCAAGCTCGAAGTGCGCTATGATCCCAAGGGCAACGTGCGACCCTGGGACAGAACGCTTTATATCAAGATCGTCAACGGCTTCATGAAAGAAGGCGATACGAT
>CAZJUF010000471.1:0-2167 GCA_964549055.1 uncultured Hyphomicrobiales bacterium
GGGCAAAACACAGGACGTGTTTTGTAAAAAGCCGCCACTACAACTACGCCCTAAAAAACAGGGACCCATCGAAATGGCGTTATCATCATGCTGTGAAACGCCGTTCTTTCGCGTCCTGCGCTCACGGCATTAGTGCGTCCATGCACGTCAACTCGTAGAAAACACTCAAACAGTTTTCACAGAAAGCCCATGATAATAACGCTATTTCAATGGCTTGTTGAAAGTGGATTGTAAAGTCAAAAATAAGACCAGTATAGAAATAATTATGTTTAGAGTTTGTTTAACTGGTCAGGGTGACGTAGGGTAGCTAATGTAAAAGAAATGTCTGGTGCTTTATCATTTAAGTAGATCGAGGAAATTTACGCACTTAATGCTTATTTCGGACATATCGCAGACGGCTGGGATTTTATAATTTGACTTTAGTGCTGGTAACTTATTTTGTCGGCTTTCATCACTAACCAATATTTTTTTGTTTTCTTTAGCGATAGAAATAATTAATAAATCTTTTTCGCCTACGCCTTTAGTGTACTTTTCTTCGACTATGCCTAATAAATTTTTAATATTCTGTGCTGTTTCTAAGCTAGTAGCGGTTAGTGGATGAACTTCAATGTTGTTTTTTTTAAGCCAGTCACCACATTCAGGTATTTTATGACTAACCTCATCTAAGGCTTTTACAGATATGCTGAAATTTTTATTATCTATTTGTTCGAAAAACCACTGCCATAAAGAATCAAAGTGTGAGTTCTCAGGAGGATAGTTGTCCCATGCAAGAATCATTGATGACGCGTCAAAGCTATACATACCGCTCCAGTTGACGTACATCACTGATTTTAAGGTTATCTAAATATGTGCTAGCTTTTGCTAATGTAATGTTTCGATTGTGCAAAGAATCAAATACGGCATAAACAAATGGTTTTCCAAATACATTCATAGGCTCCCTGTGTCTATATGCCCTTGGTATTTTGTCAGTTTCTTTTTGACGATCTCTAGCTGTTTGTTGGCTCTTAAAGTTCTTATAACTTTGATAATGCTGTTGAGATATTAGATTGTTAATCAATAGTCGTACAAGAATTGCTTCACCACTAACACACCAACGTTTTTTATAATTACTTAAATAATTATCATATTCTGCAATTTCTAGATTTAATAGTATTTCTATGTTGAGCTCATTTAAAAAAATATCAGGGATTAATAAGTTACCTGCAAATTCATTCGCTTCTTTTTCCATACCTTGATAGTTATGAAAATCCTCTTCATCATCTATTGCGCTTTCTTTATGTAGTAGTAAATGAGCAAGTTCATGCATTAAAGTGAACGCTTGCGCGCCTTTACTGAGCTGCTTTTTAACTACGATAATTGGCAATAAATTGTAGTAAAGTGAAAAGCCTCGTACAGGATTGTCTTTATCTATTTGCCATTTACCGTTGTAGCCGTTAGAGACTATAACCATAATGCCTTTTTTTTCAACCGCTTGACGAATATCATCAAAGTTGTCAGATATAGTGATGCCCAACCACTGACGTGCTTTTGCACTAACTGATTTGATGTCTTCAATATTCCATTTTATATTTGGGTGCCATTTCTCATTTAGTGGTTCGTCTAGGTCTTCCATTAAACCGATATAAACTTTTCTTTGTTTTTCAACGCGCTCAATAAAGGCTCTTAGTTTTGGAGAGCTAATTGGCTTTTGATTATTAATGGTACGGAATTGTGGTGAATATATTTTTTCTTCTCTTGCTTCATTAGGGTCAAGAAAAAATAATAAACTGCGTTTAAAATAATTTGCTATTTTCTCCAATTGATTAACGCTCAAAGCAGCTTGGTTTTCCATGACCTGCTCAAGTGTTTTTTTTGCAATATGAACTTCTAAAGATAAACCATCAAGGTCTACCCCTATGGTATTCATGCACCATTGCAAACGATTTGGATTAATAGCTATTTTTTCCATTTTTCTATTATAGCTTATCTTTAAATGATTAATTTAAATAAGATTATTAAGTGGTTTACCTAATAATGCACCTGAAAAGTTAAATAGTATCAGTGAGAGACTGACAATTAAAAGGGGCAGTGACAAATGAGAATGATTCAATGGGAACCCCGTGTCTTTTTACGGGGAGCAGTTGCCTACATGGACGTAGGTAAGGAGCGTGAGCAGGATGCGGAAGCT
>CAZJUF010000472.1:0-2166 GCA_964549055.1 uncultured Hyphomicrobiales bacterium
GACTCGTTGGCCAGATTCACCAATCTTTCCAGTCTGCTTCCACCTTGCGTCATTCTTTTTCCTGCTCAACCAGTCGTGAAATTCGTATCTTACAACTGAACACATAAGTCTGGATAAATCGTAAAAGGCGCAACAATTGTAGAAAAACTTGCGCTTCCAAACAGAAATTGAAGCAACATTCCCGATTTGGCACCGGTGTTATATATATGTTAACCCTCTTAAGGTCTGAATTGTCCGAGCTGTTTGGCAACGCACGATTGTTTCTTCAAAGGCTTGAAGAAAAATGTCTGGTGCAGGAGGACGTTATGGGAGTGGTTCTGGAGTTTAGACCAAAAGAGACATCTGGCGGTAAAATCGATGGTACGAATGCATCGGCAGAGGTTTTTATATTTCCCGGTGTGCGCATTGAACGTCGAAGTTTCAGTCTGGCAGACCGTCTATACGCATCCCCCAATCCTGCACACCAAATAAAGCAATCGGTGCAGAAATCAAAAGAATGATGACACCAAACGGCCCTGACCTGCGGCGGGTAATGGTTGCCTCGGTTTTGATGTTGTTTTTGGTCTCGTGCACAACTCAAGGCGATTTTGGCCGAGACAAACCATCTGTTTTCAATGATGAGATATTGCCTTCCATTCGCAAATTTGCCGCCCTCGCCAAAGAAGAACCTGTCAGCAATTTTGCATATACTAAAAAAGAACAATTGTTGCGCACCTACAGCCGCCGCATAGGCCGTGACACCGCAAGCCCGAATTTCTTCTCCGCTTTGGCACCCGTTCAACCGGCACAACCACCTTCACCACATCAGAAAAACAAAGCCGGGCCGCAGCAAGTCGTCGAAGAAATTGTTGTGGAGTTGCCGGAAAATGTAAAAAGCAATCCTCTCGTTCTTAACAGCGAAACCGAAGAAGATTTGAGTTTGATCCGGCGTGCCCGCAATCTGTCGCGTTCGATTGTCGCCGATGATCAATTGAGGTCGAGGCGACTTGTCACCCTTAAAAATGCGAGCCAGTCAGACCGCGATAATGTGACCGTCAGAGCACGCGAAAACCTTCAGGAAATAGACTATATTCAACGCGTGGCCAGGATGCGGGTCAAGCGCTATCGAAGGGCCATTGATGGTATGTCAATTGCTGATCCGCAATTGAACCTCAAACCGGCCAGAACTTCGGTTAAAAGACTTGAAATAGAACTGGACCGGTTTTCCCGCCAGCGCCGGTTTGAGAAAAAACCCATGCCCCGCATTTTATATGACACGGCCTGATTTACAAAGGCGTGCAGCTTGTCTTTTTCATTTGTGCCTGAACCACTTCGGTTAAAGAGCGGTTGGGTACAAAGGTGCGAAACAGGAATAGGCCGGTTTCGCTCGGTGGTGTTACAATAGTCGTACCTTCTTCAAGATAGGTCTGTTGTTGTTCCAGCGCAAAAACGATTTCCAGTTTTCCTGTCTTGATCTGCTGATTGTTGATTGTAAAAAAGTTTTTCCCATCTATCGAGTATGCCGCCAGCGACCAATAGGTTGACGGCAACTGTACCCGGACGCGCAATGGGTTTTCGCTGATGTCGTAAGAACAATAGCCATAGGAAATATCCGGGCTGACCATAGACGTAAACATTGATTTGGCCCCCACCGAAGCCAGGAGGTTCAAAGTGTTTGGCGGTTTTTGGCGGGCTATTTTTTCAATAATTGCAGATTGCAGATTGAACTGGAAATAAAGCAGTGTAGAGACGTGCCCGATCGCGGCAATCAGCAAAGTGGTGGTCAACCAGAACAAAAGTTTTTTCATGAGCAATTCAACCTTTCAATTCCGGGAAAGGAAATCTCATTTGCATCGCGAATGGAATTGATATCGGGGGAATAAAGGCGCAGCACAATAACAAATGGCTGGTCCGGTTTAATCGGGATCCAGTTGTCGGGTCTGGCGTTGGCGGCCAATGCGATGTTGAATGCGGCGTTGTTCTTAAGCCGTATGTTGGTGGCGTTAAAGGAATATCTCTCGGCCTGATTTTCGATCAGCATGCCGTCCTGGTCATAGATGGTGATGCTCCACCATTTGGCCTCAGGCACTTCTCCTGTAACCGCATATTCACAATTGCCCGTCAGTGATTTGTTTTTATCATCATTTTTGGCGATGAAATAAAGCGCCTCGAAATTGCCCAGCTTCA
>CAZJUF010000473.1:0-2165 GCA_964549055.1 uncultured Hyphomicrobiales bacterium
GGTTTAAGGTTGTGTCGCGACCCGCCATCAATGCGCTCAAATCATGAATGAATGTTGCTGGCAACGGCACGCCATTTGGTTCGGTTTTGTGATTAAACGAAGGTTTCAAGACACCGCTTTTGACAACTTTCTTGATGACGTTGTTGGTGTAATATTTTCGGATGATCTTGAATTGCTCTGCTGTTTGCTGGCCAGCAGATATGGCTTCGCGGCGGGCATTGTCAGCGACAATCTTTGGAACAATAAATGCGATGGCGGCAATCACAACGATCATCAAAACAGGAACCGGCAGGATCAATCGCCAGGCCATACTGTGAAACCACTTGATATTCGTATCGGAACTATTGCCCGCAGCATTTGAAAAGTTGGAAACAGCGCTCATCACAAACCACCCCAAAAATAGAAAAAACTGCGCTACTATTTGCCTGTTTTGGTTAATTTTGACTTAAATCCCGAATTTCCAGAGATACTCTCAAGTATGCTGCCAAATTTTTATAGTATTAATTGAGTTTTCTATATTAAAGTGTATTTTTTATTATGCACTTTTTTATTTATTACTATCGAATATTTTCCCAATTCATATTCGCGCAAGGAGTTCAGCCAGCACTTTGGTTTCGTCGACAGAAAATCTGCTGGCGAAGTGACGGCCTATTGCCGCCTCATAGACTGGCCACATCTTCTTTCTCAGTTTACGACCTTTTTCAGATATGCAGACAAAGGATCCGCGCCCATCACTTTCGCAGGCTTTGCGACTTACCAAAGCCTTTTTCTCCATACGGTCTATCAGCCGCGACAGGTTGTGCTTGGGCAGAAGTAATTCGGCGTTGAGATCGCCATGGCGCAACCTGCCGTTGTTGGTGCGTTCGAGTTCGAGCAGAACATCATACCAGACCAGCGGCGGGAAACCGTTTTCCTTCAAATCCTCCTCAACGCTTTCCAATGCGGTTTTTTGAGCGCGGATGAGCCTGGCCCAGGCGGTAATGGCGGTGGCATCTGTGATTTTTGTCATGGGTTAAGTCTTGCAGGTATTTTGTTGCAATTGCAATCAATTGTATCTATATAGTTGCAAACGCAACCATTAAAGGCGCACCCCCATGTTGAATTCGAATACGGACAAACTGACCCTGATCAGCCACACGCTATGTCCTTATGTGCAACGCGCTGCCATTGCGCTGGCTGAAAAACACATCTATTTTTCCCGGGTATTCATTGATCTGGCCGACAAACCGGACTGGTTCATGGAGACATCACCACTTGGAAAAGTTCCGCTTTTGCAGGTGGGCGATGAGGTTATATTCGAATCAGCCGTTATTCTGGAATACATCGAGGACACTACCGGGCATCCTCTACACCCGTCGTCTGCTTTGGAGCGCGCCGGGCACCGCAGTGCCATCGAGTTTGGCTCCAGCATTCTCAACTCCATCGCCGGATTTTATTCGGCGGGTGACAAAAAGGCGTTTGATGCAAAAGTTGCTGAGCTTACCCAGCGATTCCAGTGGCTGGAAAACAAGCTCGACGGCGGGGCGTATTTTTCCGGTGAAAATTTCAGCCTTGTGGATACCACCTTCGGGCCGGTGTTTCGATATTTCGATCTGTTTGATCAGATCGGCAATTTTGGCATCCTGAGCGACAAGCCGAAGATTTCAACATGGCGCAAGGCCCTGGCAAAACGCACCTCGGTGCGCAATGCCGTTGTCGCGGAATATCCTGAATTGCTGCGCGCGTTCGTGAAAAACCGCGCGTCTTATTTGTCCGAGTTATTGGCGCAATCCGAGATTATTTCGCCGCCTGAGCCACAATCTTTACGATAATCTGATCGAGTTCTTTTGCCATTTTGTCAAGTGCGGCAACTTTATATGCGCCAAAGACTGCACTTGCTGTGCGATACGTCAATTTAGCGGTTTTGTCGGCGTTTTCTGTGACATAAAGACGTAATGGCGCTTCGATGCCTGCGGCTTCGCTGGCTTTTAACATGCGCACGGCAAAAAACGGGTTGAAGATCATCACCACCCGGTTGCCCGGTATTGTCACCCCGATGTTTTTGGCACCGCAGGTGGCGCAGGCTTCGGCAACGATGCCCATTTTATTGGCACGGATGGCTTTCTTGAGCTTGCTCAGATAGCTGGCAAAAGGCTGGCCGGTTTCAATGATTTTTGTTCCGGGAT
>CAZJUF010000474.1:0-2134 GCA_964549055.1 uncultured Hyphomicrobiales bacterium
GCAGCGAACGACTAGCGAGCAAAGCCGAGCGCAGGCTGCGCGCCGCTTGAGCGCCTCTAAAAAACTACGCGCTACTCTTAAGCAACAGCGCGTACTTCTACCAGCGCCTTGTCAATCGTGTGGAAAAGTTCTGCGGCGTTGATTGGTTTGGAAACATATGCATCCATCCCGGCATTGAGATATTTTTGCTGATCTTCAGTCCTGGCATTGGCGGTGAGCGCAATAATGGGGATGGTCGTGGTGTAACCCCTGGCTTTGCGAATGTGGCGGGTGGTATCCATTCCGTCCATGCCGGTCATGATGACGTCCATCAAAATGACATCAAATTTGCCGGTTTTAAGGATTTCAAGCGCCTCTTCACCGCTGCCTGCAATCTCAAATGTATGGCCGAATTTTTCCAGATATGTCGAGATTAACATCTGGTTGGTTTTATTGTCCTCAACAATGAGAATATGCCCGTGACGCTGTTTTTCCAGTGCCAGCACATCGCTTAAGCCCTGTTTTTCCTCGTCCTCGCACTCTGCATCCACCTGATAAGGCTTGCATTTCACATTGAACCAGAAACTGGACCCGTGGCCCTTTTTGCTGCTGTAACCGATGTCGCCGTCCATCATCTTTACCAGCTGACGGCAAATCGAAAGACCAAGGCCGGTACCACCATACTGTGATGAGATTTGCGCATCAGCCTGCCTATAGGGCGTAAACAGCTGGCCTTTTAAGTCTTCGCTCAGGCCAATGCCGGTATCTTTAACAGCGATTTCCAGCACCTGGGCTTCCCCCGTCAGGCATGACACAGAAAGGCTTACATCAATAGAGCCACGCTCAGTGAATTTGACCGCATTATTGGCAAGATTTAAAAGTATCTGGCGAATTCTCAAAGGATCGCCATACAGGTGATCAGGCAGGTCATTGTCGACCTCCAGCCGCAGCGCCAGGCCTTTCGTCTGGCATGGGACAATCAGTGTTTCTATCACTGTATCAACAAGGTCTCGCGGGCTGAAATTCTGGCAGACCAGTTCAAATTTTCCGCTTTCAAATTTGCCATGATCGAGAACGTCATTCAGCACCCGCAACAATCCCGTTGTCGAGCCCTTCAGTGATTTGGCGTAAGTGTGCTGATTGGGATCAAGGTCAGTTTCAGCCAGTATCTCGACCAGGTTCATGACCGCACCCATTTGCGTGCGCAACTCGTGGGCGACCGTGGCCATGAGTTGATCGTGCATGTGCAGTTTCTTTTCAACCGCGCTGACGTGGGCTTCGCGCTGTTTCAGCTTTTGCCTGAGAGCGGCAATCTGTTCACGCATTGCGGCACCGGCAGATTGCCTGCTTGAATCCTGCTCAGACGGGTTTGTCATGGCTGCCGTTTTTCCTGTTTTCACACTCATTAAGGGTTCGGCGCGATTGATTAATTCAGGTGACAAAAATACCGCAAAGGCCTTAATCTTTCACTAAATGCTTCCATTATCTGTCACCTCAAGCAGCTCCTCCACACTATAGCCCTGGCGGCGCCAGGATTTCAGGCTCTTGTCGGCAGCACTTTTGGATAATTTGGCCCCGGTCTCGTCTTTAATCAGACGGTGGTGGTTATAGTCAGGCTGCGGCAACTCCAGCAACACCTGCAACAAGCGATGAATGCTGGTGGCATAAAACACATCTTGACCGCGCGTAACTTCACTGATGCCTTGCAGAGCATCATCGACAACCACACTGAGATGATAGGAGGTTGGCGTATCCTTGCGGGCAATGACGATATCACCCCAGTTTTGCGGGTTGCATATAACCTCGCCACGCTCGCCTTGCGGGCCTGAACCTTTTTCCTGAAATGTCAGGTTTTTGCCGGCCAGCTCAATGGCTTTGGTCATATTGAGCCGAACGCAGGCGGGCCTGTCCGAGGCTGTCATTCTGGCCGTTTCCTGATCACTCCTGTTGCGGTAAATACCAGGATATATCAAGGCACCATCGGGATCGCGCTCAGCTTTCTTCAGCCCGCTGCGTTGTTCAACGTGAGCTTTGATTTCACTTCTGCTGGCGAGGCAGCGATAGGTAATTCCCAGCGCTTCGAGTTTTTGTAGCGCCCTGGTATAATCGTCCATGTGTTCGGACTGACACCGCACGGGTTCTTCCCACGTTAACC
>CAZJUF010000475.1:0-2127 GCA_964549055.1 uncultured Hyphomicrobiales bacterium
AAGAGAAACAAGGCACCGCCCTTGGCATTTTTGGCATGGGTAATGTCGGCGCGGCCATCACAAACTTTGGTGCCCCGATCTTGCTGGTGGCCGTTGGTGGGGCGTGGCAAAATGTCGCTCTAGTTTATGCGGCCATTATCGCCGCGACCTCGGTTTTGTTCTTTCTTTTCGCCCAAGATGACCCGGTTCACCGTCAACGCCGCGCCCAGGGGGTAAAACATGAAAGTTTTATCCAGCAATTGGCCCCTCTGAAACATCTTCAGGTCTGGCGGTTTGCGCTTTATTATTTCTTCGTCTTTGGTGGCTTTGTGGCGCTGGCCCTGTGGTTGCCACGCTATTATGTCGGTGCCTATGGCTTGCCCCTTGGCACAGCCGGTCTGCTGGCTGCCAGTTACGCCCTGCCCGGATCAATCTTTCGCGGCATTGGCGGCTGGCTCTCTGATAAAATCGGTGCGCGCCGGGTCATGTATTGGACCTTTGGCGTGACCTTTGTGGCCTGCTTCTTACTGTCCTATCCCGCCACCGACTATCGCGTGGCCGGCATTAACGGACCGATTGAATTTAATTTGACCATTCCTCTGTGGATGTTTGTCTCTTTGACCATCGTGCTTGGCTTCTTCATGTCGCTTGGCAAGGCTGCGGTCTACAAACACATTCCGGTTTATTATCCGGATCATGTGGGCGCTGTGGGCGGTATTGTCGGCCTTATTGGCGGTCTTGGTGGTTTTGTTCTGCCCATCACCTTTGGCGTGATGAACGATCTGATCGGTGTCTGGACCAGCTGCTTTATGCTGCTGACGATCCTCATCGGTATCGCACTGGCCTGGATGCACTTTTCCATTCAACGCCTGGAACGTTCCAAACATCCTGAACAACATGGTCCGCGCGACCTTCCCGAAATGGAAGATCTGCACGGTACCCCTGCCGAATAACGGCATACGCTAACGATAGGAGCCTAAAATGGCTAAAGACCTACAACAATGGAACCCGGAAGATGAGGCTGAATGGGCCTCTACCGGCAAAGCCATTGCCAACCGAAATCTGTGGATTTCCATTCCGGCCCTTTTGTGCGGCTTTGCGGTGTGGCTCTATTGGGGCATCATCACGGTGCAAATGATCAATCTTGGCTACCCCTTTGCCAAGTCTGAACTGTTTACCCTGGCCGCGATCGCAGGGCTGACGGGGGCAACTTTGCGCATCCCGTCAACCTTCTTCATCCGGCTGGCCGGCGGGCGCAACACCATCTTCTTTACCACCGCGCTTCTGATCATCCCTGCCGCTGGCACTGGTTATCTGTTGCAAAACCCGGATACACCGTTGTGGCAGTTCCAGCTAATGGCGCTCCTGTCCGGCTTTGGCGGCGGTAACTTTGCGTCCTCAATGTCCAATATCAGCTTTTTCTTCCCCAAACGCATGGCCGGTTATTCGCTGGGCATGAATGCAGGCCTTGGTAATTTTGGTGTGACCACCATGCAAATCCTGGTGCCTCTGGTGATGACCGCTGGTATCTTTGGCGGCGTGCCTATGGTGCTCAAAGCCACATCGGGCACTTTGATAGGTAAAATTCCGGCTGGGACAGAAACCTATCTGCACAATGCCGGGTATATCTGGGTTGTGATCCTGATCCCGATTGTGATTGCCGCCTGGTTTGGCATGAACAATATTACTGCCAAGCACGTCTCGCCCAATATCGGTTCACCGGCTGGTGCCTTTGCAAAAATCTCTGGCATGTTGCTGATTGGCTTTGCCACCTCGATCTTTGGTCTGTGGCTGATGCTGCCTGCCGGTGTCGGTGGTTCGGGCCTGATGATCAGCAAATGGATTGTTCTGCCGATCGTGATTGTGCTGACTGTGTTTGCCTTAAAAATGATCCCCGGGTCGATCAAGGACAGCCTTAATCACCAATACAAGATTTTCAGCAACAAGCACACATGGGCCATGACCGTAATCTACACCATGACCTTTGGCTCGTTCATCGGATATGCGGTGGCGTTTGGTCTTTCCATCAAAGTCATCTTTGGCTTTCAGCATGTGATGGTGGACGGGGTTATGACCCACAATCTGGCCAACCCTGATGGGCCAAGTGCCTTGATGTTTGCCTGGACCGGGCCATTCATCGGCGCGCTG
>CAZJUF010000476.1:0-2126 GCA_964549055.1 uncultured Hyphomicrobiales bacterium
CCTGATCAAGACTGCCCCAGTTGACACCAATGCGGATGGGTTTGTTGTATTCAAGTGCAACCTCAACCATGGCGGAAAACTGCCGGTCGCGTTTTTCGCGAAAGCCGACATTGCCGGGATTGATGCGGTATTTGGCCAGCGCTTCGGCACAGGCGGGATAATCCGCCAGGAGCTTGTGGCCGATATAGTGAAAATCTCCCACAATTGGAACGTCGCACCCGCGTTTGGCCAATGCATCGCGGATGTGGGGGACGGCTTTAGCTGCTTCTGCCCTGTCAACGGTGACGCGAACAATTTCCGAACCGGCTTTGGCCAGGGCTTCAATCTGATCAACAGTGCCGGCGACATCGGCTGTATCTGTATTGGTCATGGATTGCACCACAATGGGTGCCAGACCACCGACGCAAATTCCGTCTATGTTTACCGGCGTCGAGTGCCGGCGCATCAAGGGTCCGTTTTCCACGAAATCCAATCCTCTGGTTGCAGATACCTTTGTCTTATACTGATCCTGGCCTGCGCACAGCAGAAAAAATCATACTAAAGCCAAACAAAATAGCGGCGGCCACCACAATTGACGGGCCTGAGGGTGTATCGAGTTGTAAAGAGGCCAAAAGCCCCATCATCACGGCAAGAGCGCCAATCAATACGGCAATCATCGCCATTTTTTCAGGTGATTGGGCAAAGGGGCGCGCGGCGGCGGCTGGGATAATCAGCAAAGATGTAATCAGCAGGATGCCGACGATTTTCATCGCAGCGGCAATCAGGCCCGCAATCAACAACATGAAGATAATATGCAGGGTTTTTGTCGGGATACCTTCAGCGGCTGCCAAATGGGCATGAACCGTCAGGGCCAGCAACCGGTTCCAGATAAAACCCAGACACAGCAAGGAGAGCGCGGCGACACCATAAATCAGGAAAATATCCATCATGGAAACCGCCAGAATATCACCAAACAGATAGCCCATCAGGTCCACGCGCACCGAGGGCATAAAACTGATGACCACGAGGCCTAAAGACAAAGCCGAATGCGCCAATATTCCCAACAACGTATCGGTGGCCAGCCCGCGGGCGCGTTGCAAGAACACCAGAAGAAAGGCTACCGCCATACAGGCAACAAACACGCCCAGCACTAAATTGATGCTGAAAAACAAACCGATGGCGACGCCGAGCAAACCACTGTGGGCCATGGTATCGCCAAAATAAGCCATACGCCGCCACACGACAAAGCAGCCAAGTGGACCGGCCACCGCGGCAATGCCAAGCCCGGCGACAAATGCGCGTATGAGGAAATCATCAATCATGATTGTGATCATGGTGGTGAGCATAAAGCCCGAGGGTTTGTGCGGCCGTATTGCCAAACATTTTTACATACTCCGGGTTGTTGCCAACCTCTTGCGGGTGGCCCTCACAGCACACATGGGCGTTAAGACAGATGACCCGGTCACTTTGCGCCATGACGATGTGGAGATCGTGAGAGATCATCAATATTGCACAGCCGCGCTCATGCCTGATGTCACTGATGAGCTGATAAAGTGCGACCTGACCGGAAAAATCCACGCCTTGCACCGGCTCATCAAGGATCAGCAAATCAGGCTCACGCAACAATGCCCGCGCCAGTAAAACCCGTTGTTGCTCACCACCTGAAAGCGAAGAGACAGATTGGTCAATGAGATGGCAAACACCTGTGGTTGCCAGCGCCTGTTGCACCGCAGCACGGGTGGCCTTAACGGTGAGGGTCATCAGGCGGTTGACATTCAGCGGGATAAGCGGGTCGATGGAAAACTGTTGCGGCACATAGCCGATGCGCAGGTTTGGTTTGCTTTTCACAACCCCACGCGTTGGCTTGAGCAATCCCAGAATAACTTTAACAAGCGTGGTTTTTCCCGCACCATTTGGCCCAATCAAAGTGACGATTTCGCCGGTGTTAATGTCAAGGCGGGCGCCATCAAGGATTTTCTTTGATCCGATGTCCACATCAATGTTGTGCGCTGATATCAGCGGTTGTGGTATCTCTTTGTGGCTCATCATGATCTAGGCCGCACAACAATGGGCGCAGATGCCAGTTACTTCGACCACCGGTTCATCAACGCTGAACCCGGCCTTGCCCGCAGCTTCTTTCAAGGCGT
>CAZJUF010000477.1:0-2096 GCA_964549055.1 uncultured Hyphomicrobiales bacterium
TAACCAATTTGCTCTTTGATGATAAAAAGAAACCGGCAATTTCTCTTGGTCTGTTTCGCATGCTGCAATCAGGCTTTATCGGTGCCATTGCAACTGATATCAAAATTGATACCGAGGATTTCAGGCTTCCTGTCGCTTATATTGAAGACCCGATGGCGCAGACCATGTTGCAATCACTGGGCTATGAAGTGTTGAAAATTGCGGCTAAATTTGCCTTGAAATGGGATGAGGCCAGTCAGGATTTGACATTGGAAGTTGCCGATATCTCGCTTGACAACGGTGTCAACGTAAAACTCAAAGCCGGAGTGACAGGACTGCCGCGCTCGGTGATTGAAAACCCGCAAAACATTGTCGAGGCGATGTCAACGCTGGCCTTCAAAAACGTCAATTTCCTTGTTAAGGATGCGGTTCTGGTAACCGGGCTCATTGATTACTTTGCCAAAGTGCAGAAAACGCCACCTGAGAGCCTGCGCACAATGATTGTTGATACGATTGAATTGCAGGCAGGACCGTTGACCGGAACACCGTTCATAGAAGACTTGAAGACAGCTTTGAGTTCTTTTCTGAAAAATCCCAAGAGACTGTCTGTGGATCTTAACCCAAAAGCCCCGGTCCCGTTCACTCAAGTGCTGGGCACAGTGTCCGCAGCACCTGATCAGTTGCCTGCCTTATTGGGCGCGAATGTCTCAGCCAATTAGGTTTTGAGCTGGAAATAGAGGAATATCATGCGTTGGACCAGACGGCGTGAGAACTTGCGGCACCTTTTGTCGGGTAGTCAGTGTTTTCATCCCGCTTCCGTGTTTGATCCGATGTCGGCCCGCATTGCTGAAGACCTTGGGTTTGAAATGGCAATGTTTGCAGGTTCCGTTGCTTCTCTGACAGTGTTGGGCGCACCGGACCACATTGTTTTGACCTTAAGTGAATTCGCAGATCAAGGCAGGCGGATTTGCCGAAGTGCTGAAATTCCCCTCGTCGTTGATGCCGATCATGGCTATGGCAATGCCCTCAACGTCATGCGCTGTGTCGAAGAACTCGAAGCCGCCGGCATATCAGCGCTGACGATTGAAGATACTGCCCTGCCGATTGTCCATGGTTCACAAAACTCAACCCAGCTTTTGTCTGTGCAAGAAGGCGTTGGAAAAATGCGCGCAGCTCTCGAAGCACGTGTTGACCCCAATCTTGTGATCATCGGGCGCACAAGCGCCTTTGGTCTGAGCAGTACACAAGATGCGCTGGAGCGTGCAAAGGCTTATGAAGCCGCAGGCGTTGATGCGCTTTTCATGCTGGGATTGAAAAATCACCAGCAGATTGAACTCCTCAACTCGGAAATAAACATCCCCCTCATGCTGGCCGGATTTTCCGACCTTGAGTTTCTGGCTTCTCACGGCGTTCGCATTTGTTTGCAGGGACATCACCCTGTCAAGGCGTCGGTTCAAGCGGTTTATGATACGCTGGCAGCGTTGAGATCAGGAATAGCGCCAGAAAAAATTGATAGATTGGCATCGGCTGAGCTGATGAAAAAAGTCACCAAAGATGCAGATTATCAGCGCTGGATTAAAGAATTTCTTTAACATGCAGCAATTTGGCGGGATTTTAGACCCAGTATCAACCGGGCGTGAGTAGCGATTTTTCGTGTTGATACCTGTAGTTATTAAGGATGGGTTAACCATAGGCCGTATAGTTTTATTGCTTGAGACGTTGATTTTATTGTCATTCACTCAATTAAACTGAAAATTCACTGATGTTGCCAAATCCTCATCCCGCTTCAACATCATTGCTTGATATTTCCCGGCAACTTGCTTTGAGTGCCCATCGTTATGTAGAGGCAACCGGTACCCGGGAAATCGCAGACAGTCTCAATAAAATTCAGCAAATTCTGCTGCGACTTGAACATCATCAGATTTACACAGGTGCGGCAAGCTCGGCTGAAGATGATGATCAACTTAGCAGTGACATCCGGCGTTTTATTTCAACGTCGAAAACTCTTCTGTCAAGAGATGCCGACCAAAGGGGAAATTCTGCAGAAATCCTCAACAGTCTATCCAGCCTGGCGGCCAGATCACTTTTCCATCGTATAGATGAAGCCAGCGATAATC
>CAZJUF010000478.1:0-2090 GCA_964549055.1 uncultured Hyphomicrobiales bacterium
ATGCTGGGTCAAGCTTTCCGGTGCCTATCGAATGAGTGCGCAAGGCGTTGTTCCCTATAGTGACGTTGCTCCGTTTGCCGAAGCTTTAGCGAACGCCAATCCCGACAGATGCGTGTGGGCAACGGACTGGCCCCACCCTCACCTCGATATCCCGGTTCCCAATGATGGTGATCTGCTTGATCTTTTGTCCCACTGGGTGCCGGATGAGAAAATTCGCCACAGAATTTTGGTCGATAACCCGGCCAATCTCTATGATTTTCCCGCCACTGACAGATCAGAATAGTTTTTTTGTGTCCCTCGGGAATAAATCCTGAGCGCCAGCGTATGTTGAGTATGACGATCTGTCATGCAACCTGGAGCAAGCACAATGAAATACAAACTGACCATTCCCCTCGCCCTGTTGGCGGCTCTGCCGCTAATGTCCATATCTGCCTATGCCGGTGGCGGCAAGGCGCACACACATATTGGCCATGTGATGACAAGCCGGGCGGATACGCCGGGCAAGGCGGGATTGTTACCAACGGCGATTGCGGAAGCAAAAATCGCCATAAAACATGCTGGTCTTGCCGCAAAAGACCTTAGTAGTTTGAAGAAAATCAAATTGCACATCGGTCATGTGCTTAATGCCGTTGACCCTTCGATCGAGAAAAATGGGCCGGGCCTCGGCTATGGCGTCCTTGCTGCAACCAACGGTGCATCAAAACACCTCGGCTTTGCCGTAAAATCAGCGGATGCGACTGATTATATTAAATTACACGCCAAACATGTTACTGCCTCAACCGGCAACACTGTTAAGCGTGTTGAAAAAATTACCGCGTTGGGCAAGCAGATTCTCAGCACCGATTCGGCTGAAAAAGCAGCCCCAATGGTCAAGCAAATGGTTTTGCTGACCAACTGGCTTTACAATGGCCGCGATATAAATGGCGATGGCGGTGTGAGCTGGGACAAGGGTGAAGGCGGGTTGAAAGTCGCCAATACCCACATGGGTTTCATAATGAAAAAAGAAGGCCTGTAGTCAACCTTTACAGGCAGCGCCAATGTGCTCTATGAAATTTAAATGATCAATACAAACCGGCTTGTAGAACTGATCCCGCAGTTGCGGCGCTATGCCCGCTTTCTGGCGCGTGATGTTGTACAGGCCGATGATCTGGTACAGGATTGCCTGGTGAGAGCGCTTGGGAGCCAATCAGGGTTCGATCCTGCCCGCAGCTTAAAATCATGGACCTTTGCGATCATGCATAATCTGTTTATTGATGGCAAACGCAGCGACCAACGCGCCGGTGTGATCGAGGAATTGACAGAAGAGACGCCAGTTGCCACCAAGCCCGCCCAGGAAAGTGCCGTAGACCTGAAAGACGTTGGCCAGGCCATCGACAGGTTAAATGCCGAACAACGCGAGGTTTTACTTTTAGTGGCGGTAGAAGGTATGAGCTACCGTGAAGTTGCCACAATACTGGAACTGCCGGTGGGTACAGTGATGTCGCGACTTTACCGCGCGCGCGAACATTTACGCCGCAACGTAAACGAAGTCGTACAGATACGAACTTCAGACAATATCGCGAGGTTGAGATGACCCGGAGCCGCGACTATACCCATGAGGAAATTCAGGCTTTTCTGGATGATGAACTCGACAGTGGTGCCCGTGCTGACATTCAGGCTGCCATTGCCAATGACGAGGATCTGGCCCGGCTGGTAAACGAATTTCGCCACAATGATGAATTGTTAAAGCAGCTTGATATTGCCAGCCTTGATGCTGATACACCAAAGGTGCTGGAAGATATTGCGCGTGGCGCAACGCCGCCCCGCCCGCGCAAACCCGAACAAAAGTCGCCGGCACCTCTACGGGTTTATTCGTATGCCAGAAACCTCGCCGCAGCGGCAGCTTTGCTCGTTATCGGGTTTTCTTCGGCTCAGTTTATCGACAATCCTTTCGTTGCCAAACATAACAGTCTTGCCAGCACATGGATCTATCGCGCCATTGGAGCGCACAAGGTCTATACGGAGGATGCCAAAAGGCCGGTTGAACTGCCCGCAGAGCAGCCCGACGCCTTACGGAACTGGATATCAAATCGCATTGGTGCACCGGTGCG
>CAZJUF010000479.1:0-2089 GCA_964549055.1 uncultured Hyphomicrobiales bacterium
CGCGAACCGCACTGCCGGTGGCCAGAGCCGTTTCAATTCGTGTTGCATGATCAGGTGTTGTGCTCAATTCAGTATCCCGGAAACCTCGACTGCCAACCATGTAAAAAAATCAAAATCAAAAACCCGATTATTCTATTCCAGGTCAGTATATCCATTCTTTCCAAAATTGTAAGGTTGCTCTTCTTTCTCCAAACTCATCCTCCCTTGTGGCGGCATTTAGCAGTCCCGGTCGTTTTTACTCAAATGGATGCCCCTCGCTGGTCGGCATTAAATTCCTCAACGACGGGAAAATCATGGTCGGGATTGGCAACGTGGCGGATATATTGCAACGTTGTGTAAACGCCGATCACACCAATGGTTTCCAGCAATGCCTTTTCGCTAAAGCCAACTGCGCGCGCCTTTTCAATTGTAGCCTTTGTCGCGAGGCCGCGATTGCGGACCACTTCGTCAGTGAAATTGAGCAATGCCTGGGCTCTGGCGTCCTTTGCCCGGCCTTCCATAGCAAGAAGCATATCTTCACGGGTAAGGCCAGCCCCGGTCCCGACCACCATGTGAACATTGACACAGTAATCGCAGCGGTTCAGGGCTGACGTCAGCATGGCAACCTGTTCCATCAACCGGGTATCCAGTTCAGTCGAGCTGGAAACCTCTTTGTTAAGGGCAAGAATGCCCAGCAATACGTTGGGAGCATGACCTGCAACCTTGAACAGGTTAATCACACCGCCGAATTGTGCAATGGCCTCGTCGAAGGCCCGCCTGGTCTCACCGGTGGCCGTTGTGGGATCGATCATTGAAAATTCGTTCATGTAAATTACTTTCTTTGCAGCCGTGAGATAAAATTGTTTCGATGAAAGGCTTAAAATTAACTGACCGGTCAGTCAAGTAAAATAATAAAATCATGCCGCACCCGTAAAATCATGCGGTCTGCACCAGTTTATTTTTCTGAATTAAGTGCCATGGAGTGCAGGGCGCCAATGGCGGCGGGAGCCATAGCAGTAATTTCATCAGGATCGTTGTTCAGTTTCGACATTAACAACCCTCCTTGCAGCATGGCAACGATGCAACGTGCGCCTTTGGCGGGATTCAGGGACGACAGACCTTCTGCAGTTGAAAATTCTGCGACAATGGTTTCAATAGGCCTCTCCCATTGGCGCAACGCTGCATGCGAAACCTTTCGAACGCTCTCATCAACAGTGCCAAGCTCGACAATAACATTGCCAAGCAGGCATCCTTGAGCAAATCCGTTCAATTTGCGCCACGAGCGGTTGGCTTCAGCCGGCACCTGAAATAGCGCCTTAAGCTTGTCGCCAGGGTCTGCTTTGCTCTGGGCTATTTGTTGAAATTTACCGGCAAATTCAGCACTGTAATGTTCAATTGTTGCAATCAGAAGCGCTGATTTTGAGGGGAAAAAGTGATAGAACGTCCCTTTGTTGATGCGTGCGCCCGCGCAGATTTCAGCCGTGCCGACAGCCCCATACCCTTTACCAAGAAAAAGGTTCGTTGCGGTTTTTATCAGGCGTTCTTTGGTATCCGACATAGGCATGATATAGACAGTGTTGACCGATCAGTCAATTTCTGTCCTCTGCCGCCTCAGGCGTCAACATGCCCCGGCTATTGGAGAAAAGCGCCAATCCGGTTTCTGTCCTTGATGGGGCTACCAAAGACCGCCCGCAGGCAACACTGCCACAGGGCGAACCGGTGTTTGATCCAGCCGGTTTGTTTCAATGACCGGGTTGAAGGCAATTCAAATTTGATTAATGTACCTGCCAACACCAAACACTGAAAAAACAGGATACCAGAAACATGAAACTACTGCGATTTGGCTCAATCGGGTGTGAGCGGCCCGGAATTCTTGATGGTGAGGGAAATATCCGTGATCTCTCCGGTCATATCGGCGATGTTTCCCGCGATACTTTGAGTGCGGCCAGTCTGCAACGTTTGGGTGAGCTGGATATTGAAACATTGCCGGTGATAGCAGGAAATCCCCGGCTTGGGCCTTGCGTGGGAGCGGTTTCAAAGCTGATTGGTGTTGGCCTGAATTATTCCGATCACGCCAAAGAATGCGGGCTTGCCATCCCTACCGATCCGA
>CAZJUF010000480.1:0-2088 GCA_964549055.1 uncultured Hyphomicrobiales bacterium
CGAGAACATATGGGACTTTCGCAAACATGAACTGATGAGCGGTAACAGGGATTTTTCCAGTAAGGATAAGCCTTTGCTGGTGTTGTTTGAAGACGCGGGCTGTACAACATGCGGTGAGGTTTATGATGACCTTCTTGGGCTGGATGAGGTGAAAGAGGTGCTTGGAACATATGATTTTGTTCGCCTTGATATTCGTTCAAAAGAGGCAATTGTTGACAATGAGGGCAATACAACAACCGCTGAAAAATGGGCGGCGAAGCTGGGTGTATCGACTTCACCAACATTCGTTGCATTCAATGAAGGCATTGAAAGACAGCGTGTGGAATCGCGCCTTTACAGTTTCCATTTTGTCAGTTTGCTCTCATTTGTGTCGGGCAAATATTACAAGACTTACGACAGCTGGCTGAAGTTCAATTCGCAGCGGCTGGAAAAAACACTGGCCAGTGGTGTTGATGTGGATTTAAGCGATGGCAGGTCAAGTGCGACGAAATGACAATGCGAAAAACAACAATTGAATGCGCGCGATGTCTGCAGTGAAATTGCTAACCCGGCTATTTTATTGGGCAAACCGAAGCTTACCACGGGGCAAGATATTAAAACATCACAATATTGGAATTTGTCTTGTGTTTAATGTTACAATTCAGTAACGTCGAGAAATCGAACTTATTACTGGCTTTGGGAGGAGCGAATGAAAAGAACGAATTACACCTCCGTATTGGGTACTGTTATTTTAACAGGTACGCTGTTGGCTACTGGCGTGAATGCGCAGATGGCTCCTGGTGAAATCAAATTCATGGATGATAATTCCAAGATTGAAGCATCGATTTCCGGCAGTGCCGGGGATGCAGTCGCAGGACGGAAGATCTTTGCAAATCGCAAATTGGGAAATTGTCTCGCGTGTCATGTTAACACCGAGATGACTGACAATGGTGGTTTCCATGGTGAAATCGGGCCGCCTCTTGAAGGGGTCAATGAGCGCTGGGAAGAAGCTGAATTGCGCGCTATTCTGGTGGATTCCAAAAAGGCGCTGAGCGAAGATACAATGATGCCGGGTTTTTACAGCCTTGCCGTCGGCGTGCGTGTTGCAGGCAAGTTTAAGGACAAAACCATTCTGAACGCTCAACAGGTCGAAGATGTATTGGCCTATGTGAGAACCCTGAAATAAAAAGGAAGATGCCATTGTGAACGGGAGTTTTAATGGCATGTCATACTTTCCTTTTTCGATTTCCAACGTTGGAGAAAACGAGATGAGCATAACGAGACGTAAGGTACTTGGGAGCGGAGCGGGGCTTGGCGCTGTTGTTGTTGCCGGGCCTTTGGTTGTTACTTCGGTGGCGCCTGCTTATGCGGGAGTTGTTGAAGATATTATTGCCGAGTTCACGGGTGGCACGGAGCCTGGTTCGGGCAAGGTGACGCTTGGCGCGCCGGAGATTGCCGAGAACGGCAACACGGTTCCAATCAAGGTATCGGTTGAGAGCCCTATGAGCGCGGATGATTATGCGGCAGAAGTATTGATCATCGCCACGGGCAATCCTTCACCGAAGGTTGTCATTTTGGGCTTTTCGCCAATGAGCGGCAATGCTGATGCCTCGACGCGCATTCGCCTTGCCAAGACGCAGGATCTGATTGCAATCGCGAAGATGAGTGATGGCTCGCTTTATCGCGATACCAAGAACGTCAAGGTGACAATAGGTGGCTGCGGCGGCTAGCTGCGGCGACTGAGTGTCTAGATACAAGTTCAGGAGACTATTATAATGTCAAAAGATGTAAAACCACGGGTGAAAGTACCCAAGAAGGCGGCAGCGGGTGATATTATCACCATCAAGACGCTGATCAGCCACAAGATGGAAACGGGTCTGCGCAAGGACAAAAAAACCGGGGAGTTGATCCCGCGCAAGATCATCAATTCGTTCAAGGCCGAGTTCAACAGCATGACGGTGTTTGAGGCCAAACTTGAGCCTTCGATTTCGGCCAATCCGTATATCCAGTTCAAGACAAAGGTCATGGAAAGCGGAGACTTCAACTTCACATGGACCGATGATGACGGGTCCGAATATAAAGCAACCAAACCCATTTCAATCGGGTAAT
>CAZJUF010000481.1:0-2086 GCA_964549055.1 uncultured Hyphomicrobiales bacterium
GAACTTCCAGCAACTTCGCCACTAACCAGATACTCCCCGTTTGATTATGGCTTTTCGCCCATTTTGTTTTCGTAAATCCCTCGCACAATTTACAATTGCGCAGTACCGAGCGAGAGACCCTAGCATTGTAGCTTAATTTCAGAACAGGAACAATGCAATAGACTTCCAGATTTGTCCCGTATACTGGAAAAACCCTTAAGTTGGCCGAGATTAATTACGAGGATTTCCAGGCTCTAGAAATTCAACGAAATATCTCTGGGTATCGAATTGCAGCTGGCCACGATCAAGGCTTGTTCTTTAGGCAGTGCGGGTTGCAGCCTCAAGCCGATTGAATAGCGAACAGCGACATCATACTCCCGCAAACCGGGCAATAATTCCGTTCTGGCCCGCTGGCGCCACTGTAAATCCTGCTGATAGGCTTCTATTGCCTTTTGCAGCGATTTTTGCACCTTTTCAGGCTTTGCTTTTTTGCCTCTTAATGCCTTGCGGGCCCTGGAAAGCTCTTTCCTGATAGCTGCGGTTCCCTTTATCGAGTTAAACAGCTTTGAGGTAGCTCCGATGACTTTCGAGGCCTGTTTTGATTCAAGACCTTTGATCTTGTCACCAAGTTGCTCAATATCATCGCCCAAACCAGCCAGCCTATCGGTTGCTGAGATGGTCGAAATAAGTTCCGCAAAAACCTCATAGGCCTGGTCAGTTGTGCGCTGATATTTACGCCGCGACAGCTTTTCAGTGTTCATGAGTTTGTTAAACCTGTCGTTTTCAACCTTCCAGTTTTCCGGGATGCCGCTTTCCAGCTGCAGGCGCTGTGCTTTAAGATCTGCTGCAAGGGCAACAAGGTTTCCAAGCTCCTGGCCTTTTGATTTCCTGTTGTCAATTTCAGTGGTGGTTGCCTTTAATTTCTGGGTAATTTTGAGAATGTCTTTTTCTATTGACCTGACTTTACTGTGCAACGGTCGATAGGCTGGCGTAGCCGAAGAAATGGCGGCTTCTGCTTGCAAGACATCGTCGCGGCGATCAAAAACAGACATTGCACTGTCAAGGGCCTTGCGGATTGATGTTTGCTGTTTTTTGGGCAGATAACTTACATCCAGCCTGCCGGCCCTGGCAATCGCTGCTCGAATGTCATTGCCATTGCTCTCCAGCTCCCCAAACACATACCTGCCGATACAATATTGCAACTGCGGGTTCAGTGGCGGCGGTGCGGTAGCGGACGTAAGCGAAACCCTGTTTGGAAGGTAATTTACCATCGCGGGGAAATTTGCCACAACAACCAGTGCCAGCAATTGCAGGCCAATAAACGGAATAACCCCTTTATACATCTGGATGGTTTTGACAGTCGCAGGTGCGACACCGCGCAAGTAGAACAAGGCAAAGCCAAATGGCGGGGTCAGGAAAGAAGTCTGAATATTCAGACCGATCATGACACCCAGCCACACTGCGGTGATGTTGGCGGAGGGGTCGGCCAGCAGGATTGGTGCTACGATCGGCACGACAACAACCGAGATTTCGATAAAATCAAGGAAGAACCCGAGAATAAAAATCACGCCCATAACAACAATGAACTTGGTCCAGAACCCTCCCGGCAGCGAAAACAGGAATTCGCGCACAAGTTCTTCACCGCCAAAAGCCCGGAATGCGGAAGTCAGAATAGCGGCACCCATGAGGATAACAAACACCAGCGACGTTGTTTTCGCCGTATCGATCATCACCTCATGCAATGTATTTTCAATCCGGTAGACGCGAATACCGCTCCAGATCAAGGAGACTGCCAGAGCCAGCGATGCGGCCACCCCGATCAATATCCCCAACAGATCCTTGTCGGTTTTTATCAGTTTGACGTTCATGGAGAAATAGTTGACGACAAAGGCTAAAACCAACACAGAGGCGATGGCCAGAATGGCAGGGGAGTAGCGGTTTTTCTCCTCGTCTGTCAGGCGATAACCGGCCATAATCAAAGCACCGGCAGCCCCAATGGCTCCCGCCTGATTGACGGTGGCAACACCGGTAATGATAGCCCCCAACACCAGAAAAATCAGCGCCAGCGGCGGCACCAGAGCCATAAGCACATCTTGCATAAACTTGA
>CAZJUF010000482.1:0-2085 GCA_964549055.1 uncultured Hyphomicrobiales bacterium
GATACAATGCACGCGTAAAAATGGCCAATACTCCCCTGCTTTTCGTTAGAAAACTGGTTAATAGTGCGCTATTAACGGCGCTTTCTGCCTCAACCAGGAAAATATTAGCTCATTTTTCTTTCGCGCCTGTATCGTGCAAAGGTTTCAGTTTAAATTACTATGGCGAGTTTTGAATGGAATATTTTGTACTACTACTGTTAATGATTTGTGTGATGGCGATGCTCTATTCCTCAGTTGGGCATGGTGGGGCCTCGGGATACCTGGCGGCGATGGCCTTGTTTGGTCTTGCGCCAGATACGATGAAACCTGCCGCCTTAACCATGAATTTATTCGTTGCCTCCCTTGTGTTAGTTCGTCTTTATCGCGCTGACTATTTTTCGTGGCGGATATTTCTACCGCTAGCGGTAGCATCCATGCCGATGGCCTTTTGGGGCGGAAGCCTGACGCCAGATGAAAGTACATTTCAATACATTGTTGGTGCCGCACTGTTACTTGCCTCACTCTCTTTTTTTATCAGGGTTAGCAATGAGCGTGAATGTGTTGAGCCAAAATTTTTAGTGTCGTTGCCTGTTGGTGGCGTGCTTGGTTTTGTTTCTGGCTTGACTGGGGTAGGCGGTGGGATTTATCTCAGTCCTCTACTTCTATGGTTACGTTGGACTCGGATGCGTACCAATGCGGCCATCACAGCGGCCTTTATTTTGGTGAATTCTGCAGCGGGCCTGGCTGGGCATGTGGTGACGGTGAATACCTGGCCGAATGACATCGGCTGGTATGTGATTGCTGCGTTGATTGGTGCGGTAGTGGGGGCTGAATTTGCGGTGCGAAGATTTGCCCCTGCAGTGCTTCGTCAGCTCTTAGGTGTTGTGTTGGTAATTGCGGGAGTAAAAATGTTGTTAACGGCTTAAATTCCGACGGCTATTTTAGATACTGCCGGATTGATTGGTGATGTCAACAAACAGGGTGAGTCTCTGGCCTGGCTGCAGATATTTTCCACGGGCCTTAGGGTTCCAGCTTTTTAGTTTGTTGATACTGACGTTAAATCGTTGTGAAATACGTGATAACGAATCACCTCTGCGCACGGTGTAGCGAATACGCTGGGTTATATCATTGAGTGTGGGTGTCATATTAGGCATTTTACTTTTAGCTATCTTTGATGACGATTTCCAGATAACAAGCTTCTGGCCAGGGCGCAATGTGTCGCGTGGTGCCATCGCATTCCAGCGTGCCAACTGACGAACAGCAACATTATGCGCGCGTGAAATGTCCCATAGGGTGTCGCCACGCTGTACTTTATAGCTGAGCTTGATCCCTTTTTTTGGTTTGTTCTTAATGCTTTGAGCACGTTGAGTGGCACTTAGGCTGTAGCTGCTGGGTGATTTAGCGGCGACCGGAATGATCAAATTTTTACCGGCGCGAATCATATGTCCTTTTACTTTATTGACATCTTTGATCACCGCAACCGTTGTTTTGTAGCGCCTGGCGATATGGCCGAGCGTTTCGCCGCTACGAATGCGATGGCGAGTCCATTTAACCCTGTTTTTTTTAGGTAGTGCTGCGAGGTTCTGTTTGAACTGTGCTGACTTATCAAGCGGGATTAGTAGATGATGTGGGCCATCAGGGTCAGTTGCCCAGCGGTTAAAGGCTGGGTTTAGTCGATAGAGCTGTTTGAGTGGTATCTCTGCAAGTTCAGCGGCCTTAGCAAGGTCAATCTGTGACTCAGTAGCGACCTTTTCAAAGTAGGGCTCATCAGCTAGTGAAGTCATGATGATGTTGTGTTTTTCTGGGTTGGCGACAATATCGCGAATCGCAAGCAATTTGGGTACATAGGCACGGGTCTCGCGCGGAAGCTTGAGTGACCAGAAGTCAGTCGGCTTACCAAGGCGTTTGTTTTTACGGATCGCTTTACTCACGGTGCCACCACCAGAGTTATAGGCGGCGAGTGCCAGCAACCAGTCGCCATTGAAGCGTTTGTTGAGCGATTCGAGATAATCAAAGGCCGCCAGGGTTGAGGCAGTGATATCGCGACGGCCATCGTACCACCAGTTCTGTTTCAGGCCGTACATGCGCCCGGTGCCGGGGATGAAC
>CAZJUF010000483.1:0-2068 GCA_964549055.1 uncultured Hyphomicrobiales bacterium
AACCGGGCATGGATGAAGCCGATATCCAGACCCCGTGCCTGATCATTGATCTGGATGCGCTGGAAAAAAACATCAAAACCATGGGTGATTTAGCCAAGGACATGGGCGTGCGCCACCGGGTGCATGGCAAAATGCACAAATCCGTCGATGTCGCCCTGTTACAGGAAAAGCTCGGTGACAGTTGTGGCGTGTGTTGCCAAAAAGTCTCCGAAGCCGAAGTCTTTGCCCGTGGTGGCATCAAAGATGTGCTGGTCTCCAATCAGGTGCGCGATTTAGCCAAAATAGACCGGCTGGCACGATTGCCAAAACTCGGTGCACGCACGATTTGCTGCGTCGATGACATTGAAAATGTCGCGGATCTGTCGGCTGCTGCCGTCAAGCACGGAACTGAAATCGAATGCCTGGTGGAAATCGATTGCGGTGCCGGACGCTGTGGTGTTGCTGCCGGACAGCCGGTTGTCGATATCGCCAAAGCTATTGATACCGCTGAAAACCTGAAGTTTTCAGGCATTCAAGCCTATCAGGGCGCCATGCAACACATACAAAGCTATCAGGAGCGCCAGGAAAAAACCGGTATCGCCATAGAAATGGTCGAGCGCACCCTCAAGATGCTTAAAGCCGAAGGGCTTGAAAGCGATATCGTCGGTGGTGCGGGTACGGGATCGTATTATTTTGAAGGCACATCGGGTGTCTTCAACGAATTGCAATGCGGCTCATACGCCTTCATGGATGCCGATTACCAGACCATCCACGACAAGGATGGTAAACCGATTTCCGAGTTTGAAAACTCGCTGTTTATCTTAACGTCAGTGATGAGCCACGCCAAAGATGACAAGGCGATTTGTGACGCCGGCCTCAAAGCACAATCCGTCGACAGCGGCCTGCCCTACATCTTTGCCCGCGATGACGTTGAATACATCAAATGTTCAGACGAACACGGGGTGATTGCTGATCCCACCAACACCCTTAAAGTAAATGACAAACTGAAGCTGGTACCGGGACATTGTGATCCCACCTGCAACGTGCACGACTGGTATGTGGGCGTTCGCAATGGCAAGGTTGAAACCGTGTGGCCGGTCTCCGCCCGTGGCAAAGCATACTGAAGGTAAAATTTGATGTTGATAGTAACTGAAGACGTGTGCCGCCAGGTCATTGGCCGCGATGATGCATTTGTTGCGGTGGAATCAGTCTTTGCCGCCATGGCACGCGGCGACGCCTATAATTTTCCGGTCATCCGCGAAGCCATCGGTTATGCCGATGCCTTATACGGTTTCAAATCAGGCTTTGATAAAGCCGGGCTTTCACTCGGCCTTAAATCCGGCGGCTACTGGCCCGGCAACATGGAAAAAGGCCTGACCAACCATCAGTCCACGATCTTTCTGTTTGACCCCGATACCGGACAGCTGAAAGCACTTGTTGGCGGCAATTATCTCACAGCCGTGCGCACAGCGGCATCGAGTTCAGTTTCAATCGCCCATCTGGCCCGCAAAGACGCGCGCGTGATTGGCATGATTGGTGCCGGCCACCAATCAACCTTCCAGCTAAGAGCTGCTGCCGAACAACGCCAGTTCGAAAAAGTCGTCGCCTGGAACTTCCATCCCGACATGCTGGGGAATCTGGAAAAAACAGCGACTGAAATCGGCCTGCCCTTTGAAGCCGTCGAGCGCGAACAATTGGGTGCCGAAGCCGATGTCATCATCTCCATAACGTCTGCCCATGAACCGCAACTGATGAAAGAATGGGTAAAACCCGGAACCCACATCGCCTGCATGGGCACCGACACCAAAGGCAAACAGGAAATCGATCCGGCATTGGTTGCAGCAAGCACAGTGTTCACCGATGAAATTGAACAATCCATCACGCTGGGCGAAACCCAGCACGCAATCGAGGCTGGACTAATGAGCAGCAGCGACATCACCACCCTGGGAGAAGTCATCAACAAAACCCACCCCGGACGCACCAGTGACGATGAAATAACGCTGTTTGACGGCACCGGTGTCGGCCTGCAGGATCTCGCTGTCGCCTCAACCGCTGCAAGACTGGCCGAAGAACAGGGAAAAGCCCAAGT
>CAZJUF010000484.1:0-2066 GCA_964549055.1 uncultured Hyphomicrobiales bacterium
CGGTGTATCGTCAAAGCCGTTCTATGATCCGAAGTCGGAGCGGGTGAAGGTTTAGTGCAGCATTATTCCCTTTGGATATCTCAAAAAGCCAGGAAATCTATGATCAGCTTTATGTTGAGGGTGATGATTATGAGGGTTACTGCCCAGGCCAGGGCGGTTAGCCATTTTGGGTTGACGAAGGTGCCCATTTTGGTGTGGCTGCTGGTGAAATTGACCAGGGGGACGATGGCGAAGGGTAGTTGCAGGCTTAGTACCACCTGACTAAGAACCAGCAGTTTTGCTACTCCGCTTTCGCCATAGTAGATGGTGACGAAAATTGCTGGGACAATGGCCAGCAGGCGGGTGATCAGGCGGCGCAGCCATGGGGGCAGGCGGATGTCGAGAAAACCTTCCATGACGATTTGTCCGGCAAGCGTTGCAGTGATGGTTGAATTCTGGCCCGAAGCCAGAAGTGCTACGGCAAAAACGGTGCTGGCTACCGGTACGCCAAGCAGGGGGGCGAGCAGGTAGAACGCATCCTGAATTTCCGCCACCTCATTGTAGCCCGCCTTGTAGAAGGTGGAAGCGGCGAGGATGAGAATTCCGGCATTGACGAATAAAGCCAACGCGAGGGCGATGGTGCTGTCGATTGTGGCTAACTTGATGGCTTCGCGCTTGCCGCTTTGGGTGCGTTCGAAATCGCGGGTCTGGACGATTGCCGAATGGAGATAAAGATTATGCGGCATTACGGTTGCACCCAAAATTCCGATTGCCAGATAGAGCATACCCGGATTGGTGACCACTTCTGTGTCGGGTATAAATCCGGCCATAACTTCGCTCAAAACCGGCAGGGACAGGAAAAGTTCGAAAATGAATGATCCAGCGATAATCACCATCAAGGCGATGATGAAAGCTTCAATGTAGCGAAAGCCGCGATTTTGCAGCATTAAAATCAGCAACACATCTAAAGCAGTCAGGATAACACCCATCAAAAGCGGGATGCCAAACAACAATTTGAGACCGATTGCGGTGCCGATCACTTCGGCCAGATCGGTGGCGATGATGGCCAACTCGCAGATCACCCACAAGGCAAAGCCGACCGCCCGGCTGTAATGGTCGCGACACGCCTGAGCCAGATCGCGCCCGGTGGCAATGCCGAGCTTAACACTCAAGGCTTGCAGCAAAATGGCCATGAAATTGGACAGCAGGACCACTGACAGCAACGTATAGCCATAGGCCGAGCCGCCAGCGATGGAGGTGGCCCAGTTGCCGGGGTCCATGTAACCGACGGCGACGAGGTAACCCGGTCCGGAAAAAGCGAAAAATCTTCGCAGCCAGTGCTTGTGCCGGTTGACGGGGATGGTGCGGTGCACTTCGGGCAGGCTGGGCCGGGATGCATCGCGCTTGAACCCCTTGTCGGGTGGAGCTGTCAAATTGTCCTCTATGGATTTTTTGTCTTTTGTTTTTTAATGATAATAATTCGCAAAAACCATTAAAGGCAAGCAAATTTATTGCTTTTTTTTAAAAGGATGGCTCAGATCGTTTGTGCGAAATGTTGTTGAAAGTTTCAGGTCAGGTCGCAGTCAATCGACGGTGCAATATCTGGCTCCTTCCTTTGGCTTTATCTGGACCTAGAAAACGTTTACAAAATACCACTATGTGGATTACAAACTGGAACCGGGTTGTACAAAGTGGCCAGGTTTGATTGCATCTGCCTGAAGGCTCCCAATTCTTTAAACAACCTTCCTAATCTAGAGGACGTAAAACATGAAAATGACAACAGAAGAAGCATTTGTGAAGGTTCTTCAAATGCATGGTATTGAGCACGCATTTGGTATTATCGGTTCGGCCTTTATGCCGATCTCGGACCTTTTCCCCAAAGCCGGGATTACGTTTTGGGACGTGGCGCATGAAACCAATGGCGGCTTGATCTGCGATGGCTACACCAGAACCACCGGCAAGATGGCGATGGCGATTGCCCAGAACGGACCGGGAATTACCGGATTTGTGACGCCAATCAAGACTGCATACTGGAACCATACGCCGATGTTGCTGGTAACACCGCAGGCTGCCAACAAGACCATCGG
>CAZJUF010000485.1:0-2052 GCA_964549055.1 uncultured Hyphomicrobiales bacterium
CGGGCTCCGTCATGAAAGTATCCTGATTACGGCTTCTCACCGTTTTGTCCATGCCGGCGTGATAGGCCAAAGCCCGGATATTGTTCTTGTTGAGGAATTCGGCACATTCTTCGGTTTTTTTGCGCGACAGGCAATAGATGATGCCGCTTTGATTTTCGCGCGCTTTGACAAAATCAAGCAATTGCTGCTTCCATTGCCCGCGCATCTCGACTGCTAACCGGATGTTGGGCCGGTCAAACCCGGAAACGAAAACCTCATTATTATCGCGAAACAGTCTGGCGACAATATCGCGGCGCGTGGCATCGTCCGCTGTTGCGGTTAAAGCGGCAATCGGAGCTTCGGGAAAGAGGTTGGCCAGGCGGCCAAGGTCTTCATAATCCGGCCGGAACGATGGCCCCCAGCGTGAAATGCAATGCGCTTCATCAATGGCAATCAATTTCACTGGCAGACGTTGCAGCGCCTGCAACATGCGCTCCGTCATCAATCGCTCCGGTGCCAGATATAAAAACGGTGATTGTCCGCTCGCCACCCGCTTCCAGCTCACCACATTGTCATTATAAGAGCGCGAAGAATTTATGGTTTCAGCCTCGACACCAGCAAGCCTCAGGGCCGCAACCTGATCTTCCATCAACGCCACCAGCGGTGATACCACAATGGTCACCCCGCCATGCATCAATGTCGGCACCTGAAAACATAAGGATTTACCTGAACCCGTTGGCATCACGGCAAGCGTGTCGCGACCGTCAAGCAGACACGAAATCACCTGCTCCTGGTTTGGCCGAAAGCCATCGAAGCCAAAGGTATTTTTTAAAATAACAAGGGCTTCGGGAATAGAAGGCTTCATGAAGCAGGCCAGCCGGTCTCCATCATCTCGCGGGTCTCTTCAACCGCAACCTGCCACAAGGCCAGCATATCCTCATCTGACAATTGATAATATCCGCCAAAATTACCATCGCCAAGATAGTCTTTTACCTGTTCGGGATTGAGACTGCGCAAGCGCTCAAGGTCAATCATTGGCTTTTGTGTTTGTGGCAATGTGATGTCTGCCAGCCGCGTCCACGGAAAATTCTCCATCCATGATGCGTGTGAAGCAACCGGGTCAATCTCGCGTACCTTTGTCATTGTTTTCGCTGCCGCCCACCAATTGTGAAAGCGCACGCAGACATTCGGGTTTTCCTGCATCCATTCCTGCGCAAAGGCGTGCGCCGGTGCATTACCGCCATGGCCATTGACCAGTAAAATACGCTTGAAGCCGCTATGAGCCAGATTGTCGAGAATATCACCTACCAGCGACAGATATGTGCTCATTTTCAAACTGATAGTGCCGGGGTACTGGGTGAAATAGGGTGTAAGCCCGTAATTAACGGTGGGAAACACCGGGATGCCCAAAGGCTCAGCGGCTTCTTGCGCCACGCGCTCAGCCAGGGTGCAGTCGACAGTCAGGCTCAAATAAGCGTGCTGTTCTGTGCTGCCCAGCGGCACAATCGCGCGATCATCGTTAGCAAGGTAGGCCTCTACCTGCATCCAGTTCATTTCGCTGATTTTCACGGTTCATCCTCTTTGCGTCACAGGTTGACTCTAATTTAGGGCTCGGATAGCCTTCTGTATAGATAATTAAGGCTGTTATTATCCGATAAAGCAAAAAAGGCTCAGGGAGGGCCGTGATTATGAAAAAAAGAACAGGATTAATAGGCGCGTTTGCTGTTGCGTTATGCCTGACAACGGCATCGGTCGCCGTTCAGGCCAAAACCTTCAGGTTTGCATTCCAGGGCGATGTCGCCTCAATGGACCCCTATGCACTGGCTGAAAACTTTTCATCAGCTTTCCATCAAAACGTTTATGAGCCGCTGGTGCGCTATAATTCCGATCTGAAAATTGAACCTTCACTCGCTGTGAGTTGGGAAACCATCAACCCGACCACCTGGCGCTTCAAGTTGCGCCAAGGGGTGAAATACCACAATGGCAATCCTTTTAACGCTGATGATGTGGTGTTCTCATTCAAGCGCGGCAAAGCCGAAGGTGCCGATATGGGCAGCTTTACCGGTAATATTG
>CAZJUF010000486.1:0-2027 GCA_964549055.1 uncultured Hyphomicrobiales bacterium
ATATTTACGATTGTCATTTCGATGCACTCAAAAAACCAAGACAACTGGCAACGGCACTCAATGCCATTCCCGGTGTGGTCGAACATGGATTGTTTATAGACATTGCAAATGTCATTTTAATTGGCAACAGCAGCGGTACTCACACATTGGAGCGCTAGCTGGTTTTGGGGAATTAAAGACTATGTCGGAATTTGATTACGATCTTTTTGTCATCGGAGCGGGCTCCGGCGGTGTTCGTGCCGCGCGCGTGGCAGCAAACACCGGTGCAAAAGTTGTTGTTGCCGAAGAATACCGCGTCGGCGGCACCTGCGTCATCAGAGGCTGTGTGCCAAAGAAATTATTCGTCTATGCCAGCCGCTATGGCAAGGATTTCAAAGATGCGGAAAATTACGGCTGGTCAGGGGAAAAACCCTCCTTCGACTGGACGACGCTTGTCGCCAACAAGGATAAGGAAATTGACCGTCTCAACGGCATTTACATTAAAAACCTCAAAGCGTCCGACGTACAAATTCTTGAAACCCGTGCTGTGGTGCGCGGACCCCATACGGTCTATTTACTCAACGAGGAAATTGAAGTCACCGCCCGCACAATCCTGATAGCCACCGGTGGCGCACCCTTCGTGCCGGAATTTCCCGGACACGAATTTACCATTACCTCCAACGAGGCCTTTGATTTGCCATCGCTGCCCCAGAACATGGTGATTGTCGGCGGCGGCTATATCGCGGTTGAATTTGCCGGTATTTTTGCCGGCCTTGGCGTCCACGTTACCCAGCTTTATCGCGGTGAACAGATTTTGCGCGGGTTTGACGATGATTTGCGTAACAATCTTAACGACGAAATGGTGCGCCGGGGCATTGATATCCAGCTCAATGCTGACGTTAAGGAAATATCCCAGGCCGGTTCCGGCTATCGTGTTGACCTCAACAATGGCGATACCATCTATAGCGATCTGGTCATGTACGCCACCGGTCGCAACCCCAGCAGCAAAAATCTTGGCCTGGAAAAAACCGGTGTTGAGACAAATCGCAAAGGTGCCATCGTGGTCGATGAATTTTCGCAAACCACAGTGCCAAGCATCTATGCCATTGGTGACGTTACCGACCGGGTAAACCTCACCCCGGTAGCGATCCGTGAAGGCATGGCGTTTGTCCAGACGGTCTTTCACGATAATCCAACATCAGTTGATTATGAAAATATCGCCACAGCAGTATTTTCCGAACCCGAACTGGGTACCGTCGGCCTGACTGAAGCTCAGGCGCGCGAAAAATATGGTGAAATTGACATCTACAAATCCCTGTTCAAGCCGATGAAACACACCATCAGCGGGCGCGATACCAAGACCATGATGAAAATCATCGTCGATGCCAAAAGCGATCGCGTTCTCGGTGTTCATATCATGGGGCCGGATTCGGGCGAGATGGCACAAATACTCGGCATCGCCGTTAAAATGGGCGCAACCAAGGCCGATTTTGACGCCACCATGGCGATCCACCCAACCGCGTCGGAAGAACTGGTAACCATGCGCGACAAGTGGCAGCCATCTGAGGTTTAACCCACCGGTGGTTTTGATTTTGGTATATCCGGCAAGTCACGCAGGAACATGCGCAGTGCGATGGTGTAAAAATAGGTGTTGGGGGTCGATGTAATCAGGAAGTTGACACGACCGGATGAGCCGATCCAAAAGCCCACAATTTCACCTTCGTAATCAGCGGATGCGGAACTGATTTTTTCGGGCATGTTGAAATCAGGCAGGGTTTTCCCGGCCACTTTGGCAAGCAGGCTGTAGCCTTCAGATGTTCCCCAATCATCTTGCTTTAAGAGCACCAGCGTCTTGTGCATATGGTTTTGATCAAACAAATGCCCGACCTCCCACTCGATGCCTGCCGTGGTGTCCATCACCAGCACTATCCCCTTTGCCTGATCACAATGTTTCGACACAGCGTCTTTCCAGGTACTGTGTTCAAAATAACCGCGCGCAACGCCATAAGGTGGAACCGGATCATCGGGATTTCCCAAAGCAACAGTAG
>CAZJUF010000487.1:0-2004 GCA_964549055.1 uncultured Hyphomicrobiales bacterium
GAGGAAAAATGGGCTCAAGGCACCTATATCCCCGCCTACGTTCGCCGTTATCCGTTTATTTTTGTGCGTCAGGATGGCGGAACACAGTATGCATTGTGTATTGACCGGGCATCAAACCGGATTGGCAGCGATGCCGACAGAATGTTTTTTGATGACAGCAAAATGACCGAGTTAAGCGAAAAGGCGATGGAATTCTGTACTCTTTTTCAACGTCATTTCCTGGCAACTGAAGTCATTGTGAAACAATTAATCGAGTTTAATCTGCTGGTCACCCACCAGGTTCAGTTCAGCCTCGCCAATGGCTCCACCCTGACCTTGAAAGATTTCAAGGTCGTCGATGAAAGTCGCCTGAATGACCTTGGCGAAGCGGATTTTATCAGCTTGAGAAAAACCGGAGCCCTGGGTGCTATTTACAGCCACCTTATCTCCCTGAACAGCTGGCAACATCTGCTTATGCGCGTTTCCACATAAGGCAGATTATTTGCTTTTTGTGATCTTCTTGTAAGCTGCGGTGAAACCGGAAAGGTCAACGGGAATATTTATTGGTTTTTTGTTGTTGGCCATGAAGGCAACGCGAAGTTTATTGCCTTTTTTCATCGCCGCCACCTGTTCTTCAGAAAGACCGCCCGAAGCATAACACCCTTCCACATCACAGGTTTCAATGATCATCCGGGTTTCTTTGCCATCATCAATTTTAAAAGCGGCACCGGCGGGTAAATACAACCCGTGGGGCAGAGAAAGCAGGATGGCAATTTTTGGCTCAATAATCTGAGGTTGAATGACCACGGCAAGCAAACGCTGCCCGGTCTTTTTAAACCTCAGGCTTTGTTGCATGCGGCAAAATTTTCTTTTGGTTTCCGGGTCTTCCCCGCATTGCACTGCCCACGGGTTCTTTTTCTTGGCGTTGACGTCTTTTTTGATTTTCTTGGGCTTAACATCTTTTTTGATTTTCTTGGGGCTTGTTCCTGGGACTTCATCATGTGTGATCGGTAACAGTATGATCGGGCTTTGAACCGGCGAAGTGTTCATATCTGGGGTAACGACGAAAGCTTGAGCTGTTGACAAGCTTGCTGCAAATAAAATTGCCGTCAGGCTAACGGGTCGGAAAAATTTTAAAAGTCTGTTTGTCATCTTACCTGTTCCTTAACTCTTGCTAACACTTAACTATTATCGATCGATCTTAAGGCCATGTTGGCTATTCAAATTTGCCATATTAGCCCAAGCCTTACACTTTCGCCAACCGATTAAGACACCGGTGACACATAATGTCGCCCGACCTTGCCGTTTTGCAAAATCAAACACTGCAGACCCGAATAATTCAAGACCTGTAGCTTACGCCATTGTTATTGGTATATATATCTATGTGCCTTCAAACAGCAAGATAACAAATGTCCAAATCAACTTCGCCAAACAGTTACCGCCTGATAAATGCCCGATTGGCCGTTGTCGCATCCAGTGAAACTGAACACCGGAATATTGCAAACGGGTTCGTGGATATTGCAAACGGTGTTATTTCAGGGGTTGGTGAGATGTCGAGCCTGTCGGAAAACACCGGCAATAAAATTGTTGAAGTAATAGATTGTAAAGGGCGGCTAACGACACCAGGCCTGATAGATTGCCACACACATCTGGTATATGGCGGTGCACGTCAAAATGAATTCGAGCAGCGTTTGACCGGTCTGTCTTATGAGGCAATTGCGCGCAGCGGCGGTGGTATCAAATCTACGGTCGCCGCCACCCGAAAAACTTCTGTCGACGTCCTTGCCCAAACGGCTGCCGAACGGCTGGATTGTCTGTTGGCCGAGGGCGTGACCACCGTTGAAATCAAATCAGGTTATGGTCTGGATACAGAAACTGAACTCAAAATGCTCAGTGCTGCGCGAAAAATAGAACAATTGCGCCCCGTCGATGTGAAGACCAGTTTTCTCGGTGCCCATGCTCTGCCGGATGAATATGCCGGTCGCAGCGATGAGTATATTGACCATGTGTGTAACGATATGCTGC
>CAZJUF010000488.1:0-1991 GCA_964549055.1 uncultured Hyphomicrobiales bacterium
ACTCCCGACACGCGGATTATGATTCCGCTGCTCTAACCAACTGAGCTACTCCGCCTTGCTTGCAGCAATATTTGAGCGCGATATAAAGGTGCGGGCCTGATTAAGTCAAGCACAACTCTTGGTAAAATCTGTTTGAAAATTTTAACCCCCGGGTCAAACTTCTGATTTATGCACGCGTTGATAGGCCCATATGCGTGCCGGCGGCAGATTGAGCAGGACACTATCGAGCTGGGTGACCGTAAAATGGCCATCGCGCGCTGGAACAGGTGGGCGCAAACCATATGAAAACTGTACCAGTGGCCGTCCCGGCTCCAGTTGATCAAGCACCAGTTCAACCAGGCGAACGCGATCTGCAACCGGGAAGTTTAATAACGGCAATCCCGAAATTGCCGTATCAAACTTCTCAATTTCCAACTCCGCACTGATTTGCGAAATGTTGAATGCATCGCCATGGATAAAATTCACACCGGGATAGCGTAATCTTAGTCCCGGCAAAAAACTCTTGGTAAATTCGATTGCCACCAGATTTTCAGGCGCAACGCCATGTTCCAGGATGGCCCGTGTGGTCACACCGTTACCCGGCCCCAACTCCAGAACCTTCAACTCAGGCTCGCACCGCGCAGCACTGGCCATAATTCGGGCCATGGTCGTGCTCGTTGGCGCAATAGCACCCACCGCTTTTGGGTTTGCAATCCAGCCTGAGTAAAAATCAAGCTTTTCACCGAGCCTGTTGGCCAGTTTGCTGCTTAAGGCCGCCACTTTGTCTTTATCCATCAAACAACAGCCGCCTTCTGGCGATCTTGATCCAGACAGTTTTCGGCAGTTTTTATCCAGCCACCACCAAGCACGCGCGATCCGACTTGATCACTGTCATAAAAAACACAAGCCTGTCCCGGAGAAACACCATATTCACCCGCCCGCAGGTAGGCCACCACATTTTCGTTCTCTTTGGTCAAATATCCGCCCTGAGGCTTATGTGTTGATCTGACTTTCATGAAAAAATCGAATTCCCCTTGTGCCAATTGTTCTTCAAGTGTTTTGTCACCAAGCCAGTTGATATCTCTCAACACAATTCGCCTGGTCAGCAATATGTCGCGCGGCCCCACAATAACTTCTGATTTGTCAACATTAAGGCCAACCACATAAAGCGGGTCTTCAGCCGCAATGCCCAGGCCCCGGCGCTGACCGATGGTATAATTGATGATACCTTTATGTTGGCCCAGAACCTTGCCCGTGGTGTTTACAATATTGCCGGGATTAGCCGCCTGTGGCCGCAGACGCTCTATAACGGCTGCGTAATTACCCGATGGTACAAAGCAGATGTCCTGACTGTCCGGTTTGTCAGCGACACTCAAGCCCAGCTCAACCGCCATTTCGCGCACCTCTGATTTGTGCAACCCGCCAAGCGGAAATCGTAAAAACTCAAGCTGTTCATCCGTGGTGGTGAAAAGGAAATAACTTTGATCGCGATTTTCATCGATGGCGCGGTGCAAAGCCCTGCGCCCCCCTGCACCGGACAGGGATTTACTGGTGATGTAATGCCCGGTTGCCATCGCCGCCGCACCCAGATCTTTTGCCATCTCAAGCAGATCCTTGAATTTGACTTTCTGATTGCACTTGATGCAGGGAATTGGCGTTTCACCGGCAAGATAGCTGTCGGCAAAATCCTCCATGACGCTATCACGGAACCTGTCCTCGTAATCGAGCACATAATGCGGAATATCCAAAAGCTCGGCAACGCGGCGGGCATCGTGAATATCACTGCCGGCACAACACGCACCTTTACGCGAAACGGCCTCACCGTGGTCATAGAGTTGCAGGGTAATACCAACAACATCATAACCTTCGCGTTTGAGTTTAGCCGCCACAACCGACGAATCAACGCCCCCGGACATGGCAACCACAATACGGTTGTCTGCAGGGGCACCGGGTAAATCAAGGCTGTTTAATTCAGTTTTTGAAGTCATGTCAAAAGACCGGGACGTGATTAA
>CAZJUF010000489.1:0-1981 GCA_964549055.1 uncultured Hyphomicrobiales bacterium
GAGCCTAAAATTGATGGCCTGTCAGCAAGTCTGCGTTATGAGCATGGTAAACTGGTGGTCGGGGCAACGCGCGGCGATGGTCAGGTGGGAGAAAATGTCACGGTCAATTTGCGTACCGTCAAAGATATTCCCCATCAATTACACGGCGAACCTCCTGATGTGGTTGAGGTGCGCGGTGAAATCTATATGAGCCATGCGGATTTTATTCAACTTAACCAGCGTCAGGAAGAGGCTGGAAAACCGCCCTTTGCCAATCCGCGCAATGCCGCTGCGGGCTCGTTACGCCAACTCGATTCGACCATAACGGCATCGCGCCCGTTAAAGTTTTTCGCCTATGCCTGGGGGGAACTGGCGGTACAGTCGTGGGACACGCAAATGCAGGTGATAGACCAGTTTCGCTTATGGGGCTTTGAGGTTAATCCCTTGATGAAGCGCTGTGCTGGCGTTGATGAAATGATCCGTGTTTACAGGACAATCGAACAGCAACGTTCCAGTCTGGGTTATGACATTGACGGTGTGGTTTACAAAGTTGACCGGCTTGACTGGCAGCAGCGATTAGGTTTTGTTTCGCGCTCGCCGCGCTGGGCGATTGCACACAAGTTTCCAGCTGAAAAAGCCACGACAGTATTGCGTGACATTGAAATTCAGGTCGGCCGCACCGGGCAATTGACGCCGGTGGCCAAGTTGGACCCGGTGACTGTTGGTGGTGTTGTTGTCTCAAACGCCACTTTGCATAATGCGGACGAAATTGCCCGCAAGGATGTCCGTATTGGCGATACGGTCATTGTTCAACGTGCCGGTGATGTTATTCCCCAGATAGTTGAAGTGGTCGAAGAAAAACGCCCCAAAGATAGTGAGCCGTTTGAATTTCCGTCAATTTGTCCGGCGTGCGGCAGCAAAGCGGTGCGGGAAATCAACCCGGCGACAGGCCGCGAAGATGTGGCCACACGGTGTACCGGCGGGTTGATCTGCCCGGCCCAGGCGGTGGAAAGACTGAAACACTTTGTCTCGCGCAATGCCTTTGACATTGAGGGTCTGGGAGCAAAACAGATTGAAGCCTTCTATCATGAGGACCGGGTGACCAGACCGGCTGATATTTTCACTATTAAAGAACGCGACAGCGGTAACCTGAAAAAACTAAAAGATCGCGAAGGCTGGGGTGATTTATCTGCTAAAAACCTGTTCGAAGCTATTGATAACAAGCGCAGTATCGGGTTGGACCGCTTTATTTTCGCACTCGGTATTCGCCATATTGGCGAAACAACGGCGCGCTTGCTGGCGCGCACCTACGGCACTATTGAAGCCCTGATTGAGGCGGTGGATGAAGCCCGCGACGAAGAAAGTGCAGCGTATCTCGACCTGGTGGCGATTGACGGCATAGGGGGTATTGCGGCAAACGCTCTGGTTCAGTTTTTTGCTGAGCCGCACAATCGCGAGGCGGTTGACGCACTGCTGGAGCAGGTGAAACCTCAAGCCATAAAAGCGGTTGCCAATGACACGCCCGTTGCCGGTAAAACTGTGGTGTTTACCGGGTCACTGGAAAAAATGACACGCAGTGAGGCCAAGGCCCGGGCGGAAAGTCTGGGTGCCAAGGTGGCGGGTTCCGTTTCAGCCAAGACCGATCTTCTGGTGGCCGGACCCGGTGCCGGCTCCAAGTTAAAAAAGGCCGAGAGTTTGGGCGTCGAAGTTATTTCCGAAGAGGGCTGGTTCGATCTGATAGAAGGGGCCTGATCTTATCTTGCGGGAGGTTGTTGGAACAACAGGGGTTGCTCAACGAGGTGTTGGCGAACTTCGGTTATAAATTTTTCGGCAAGTTCGCTGTGTGGTTTTGCCTCTGAAAATGCGATGACAAAAGGATAGGACATTCGCGGTTTGAATGGCTTGATAACAACGCCGAGGGATTGCCAGTGGCGGGCGGAAAAGGGCTCCAGAATACCAATTCCAGCACCTTCCAGCACCAGGCCATAAGCGGTTAGGGAGC
>CAZJUF010000490.1:0-1966 GCA_964549055.1 uncultured Hyphomicrobiales bacterium
CGCGACTGGTTTCAACTGTGTCTCAAGGAAGGCCTGACGGTTTTCCGCGATCAGGAATTTTCAGCCGATACGCGCTCGCGTGGTGTGGAACGCATCAACGATGTACGCCGATTGCGCGCTCAGCAGTTTCCTGAAGATGCAGGCCCGCTTGCCCACCCGGTTCGACCGCACTCATATATCGAGATCAATAATTTCTATACTGCCACGGTCTATGAAAAAGGCGCTGAACTGGTACGCATGATGTCGACACTGCTGGGGCCGGAAAAATTTCGCCAGGCGATGGACCTCTATTTTTTGCGCCATGATGGGGAAGCTGCCACGGTTGAGGATTTTGTCTCGGTTATGGAAGAAGCCGGTGACATTGATCTTGCGCAATTTCGCTTGTGGTACCAACAGGCCGGAACCCCGGAGCTCACTGTAAACGGCCGCTATGACAGCCACCGGCAGACGTATACATTGACGCTTACCCAGCATTGCGCGCCCTCACCCGGCCAGCCGCGCAAACAGCCCTATCACATTCCGGTGCGGGTGGGATTTGTTGACAGGCACGGGATTGACATCAAGCTTTTCCTTGATGGCAAATCAATTGGCGATGATGCGGTTTTGAACATTACCGAGCCCGAGCATACATTCTGCTTCACCAACGTCAGCGCCCGGCCTTACGTTTCGGTTCTGCGCGGTTTTTCTGCCCCGGTGAAACTGACCGCCAATGCAGCGCGCGATGATCTGTTGTTTTTGATGAAACATGACAGTGATCAGTTTAACCGCTGGGAAGCTGCCCAGACGTTTTCTACCCGCCTGCTTATCGACGCTATCAAAAGCGGTGAACTCGACGAAATAAAATGCGCTGAATTCGCAAAATCCCTGGCCGGAATGCTTGAAGATGAAAGTCTTGAGCCTGCCTTCATTGCCCAGATGCTCAGCCTTCCCGGAGAAACTGACCTGGCCCGTGAATTGGCCGACAATGTGGATCCTTCGGCAATTTACCGCCATCGCCAGTTACTGAGAAAGAATATTGCCGAAATCCTGCAGGACGGTTTCAAACGCCTTTTGGACACGATTGATTTATCCGGTGTTTATTCACCTGATGCAATTGATGCCGGCAAACGTTCATTGCGCAACACAGCTTTGAGTTATCTGGCGGTTCTCGAAGACGCCTCAACCCTGGCGTTGATAAAACAGCAATATCACAGTGCCGACAATATGACCGATGTCATGGCAGCGTTGAACATTATCTCGCAAACACAATTGCCGTTGCGGTCAGAACTTTTCGATCATTTTTATTCGAAATGGAAACACGACCATCTGGTTGTGGATAAATGGCTGATGTTGAATGCGGCTTCACCGTTTGAAGCAACCGTAACTCACGTGAAAAACCTCATGGGCCATGAAGCCTTCAGCATAAAAAACCCGAATAAAGTTCGGGCCTTGATCGGAACCTTTGCCAGCGCCAATCCGGTTGCTTTCAATCACCCCGGGGGGGCGGGTTATGATCTTGTCGCCGACGTGATATTGAAACTCGACAAGATTAATCCGCAGGTTGCAGCGCGCCTGACAGGCGTGTTCAAGAGCTGGCGGGCGCTGGAGAGCGGGCGGCGAGGCAAATCTCAACAGGCATTGCTGCGCCTTGTGGATAGTGGCGGATTGTCCCAGGACACATTGGAAATAGCAATGAAATCCTTGGATTAGGTCTGTCACTGCGGTGTTGAGAGTAGCTGTGATTTTGCCATTTTTCAAAAGATGGAAAAAACCCACTGGACAAATCACCTGAACTTCGAATCAATAACTTCTTTATTCTTCGTTAACGGCAGAGATCGTTGATGTTTTCGGAGGGAAGTTTTTTTGCAAAATTCGCGGTCAGGGGACTTTTTGGTTTCACCTCATGGGATGAAACCCAAGGCGATTGCGCTTGTCCGTCACTGGCTGCCAAATATTAGCGAAGAAACTTTAAGACGTGCAATTCCGG
>CAZJUF010000491.1:0-1948 GCA_964549055.1 uncultured Hyphomicrobiales bacterium
AATTGCAGAAACGCTGAATTCCCGTTAGATTAGCGCATCGGTTTTCAATTGAAAAAACATAAGGTGCGCATAGTGGCTGGGAATATTTACGAAGATAATCTGGACAAAAATCCGGCAAACTACCAATCGCTTTCCCCCTTGTCGTTTTTACAACGCGCCGCACAAGTGTTCCCCAACCACGAAAGCGTCATTCACGGCCAGCGCACCTATACTTACGCGCAAACCTATGCGCGCTGCATTAAACTTGCCGCATCGCTGACAAAACGCGGGCTCGGCATTGGTGATACGGTGGCCATCATCGCCCCCAATATCCCCGAGATGCTCGAGGCTCACTATGGTGTGCCCATGTCCGGTGCCGTGCTCAATACCATCAACACCCGGCTCGATGCCACCACCATCGCCTTTATACTCGATCATGCCCAGGCCAAAGCCGTGCTCGTCGATCGTGAGTTTTCCAGCGTTATGGCACAAGCCTTGAAACTGTGTGAGGTCAAGCCGATTGTCATCGACATTGATGACAGTGAATATGTCGGCGGTGAGCTGATTGGCGAAATTGATTACGAAGCGTTCATTGCTCAAGGTGACACCGATTTTGACTGGCAGTTACCGCAGGACGAATGGCAGACAATTTCGCTCAATTACACATCCGGCACCACCGGAGACCCCAAAGGCGTCGTCTATCATCATCGCGGCGCTTACCTGCTTGCTATGGGCAACATCATCACCGCCGCCATGCCGCAACATTCGCGTTACCTGTGGACCTTGCCGATGTTTCACTGCAACGGCTGGTGTTTCACCTGGTCAATATCGATTGTGGCCGGCACCCACATCTGCCTGCGTCGGGTAAATGCGGCTGAAATATTCGCAGCCTGCATCACCCACGGTGTCACCCATATGTGTGGTGCACCGATTGTCATGAATATGATGGTCAACGCCGATAAATCCGAAATCAAGCCTCTCAGCAACAAGACCACGTTCTTTACCGCCGCTGCCCCGCCACCAGCCGCCACCCTGCAGGCGATGGAGGCAGCGGGGTTCGAGGTCATCCACGTCTATGGCCTGACAGAAACCTACGGCCCCGCCGCCATCAATGCCTGGCATGATCAATGGGATGATCTGGCACCTAAAGAACGTGCCGCTGTTAAAGCCCGCCAGGGGGTTAGTTATCCCGTACTTCAGGGACTTTCAGTGCGCGACCCTGAGACCATGGCGGAAGTTGCCCGCAATGGTGAAGTCATCGGCGAAGTAATGTTTCAGGGCAATGTGGTGATGAAGGGGTATTTAAAAAACCCGTCCGCCACAAAAGCAAGTTTCAAAGGCGGCTGGTTTCATTCAGGGGATCTTGGCGTCTGGCATGAAGATGGCTATATCGAGCTCAAGGACAGATCAAAAGACATAATCATCTCGGGCGGTGAGAACATTTCTTCAATTGAGGTGGAAAATACCCTTTACATGCATCCCGACGTGCTTGAAGCCGCCGTGGTGGCAAAGCTGGATGATAAATGGGGGGAAACACCGTGTGCATTTGTTACAATAAAGCCCGGTGTCCCAACCCCGGCGGAGAAGGAAATCATTGATTTCTGCCGCGATAATCTGGCGCATTTCAAATGCCCGAAAACCGTAGTCTTCACCGATTTGCCAAAAACATCCACCGGTAAAGTGCAGAAATTTAAACTGCGTGAACTTGCCAACGATCTATAGGGATCTGCTCAATACAGACCCCGGTAAGAAGTCAGGCAACTTCCTGAGAGTGCGCAATAAGTAGCGTTATTTCTTCCTTCAATCGAAGTTTTTCGCGTTTAAGTTTGGAAATTTTGAGGCTGTCGGCCATCGGTCTGGCCATTTCCTCGATAATCTGTATTTCAAGTACACGATGTTGATCGGTCATCTGGGCTAAATTCGCCGTTTCCGCCATTTACTTACCTCCAAAATGCTTGATAAGAAACAC
>CAZJUF010000492.1:0-1941 GCA_964549055.1 uncultured Hyphomicrobiales bacterium
ATCTCCTTTGACGCTAAGCTTACCATCCACATAAACTCCATCTGTCGAGGTCATGCCGACAATATTGCCGCATGTTTTCATGATGTGCCCCAACATGCGAGATGTTGTGGTCTTGCCGTTAGTGCCGGTGATGGCGGCAATTGGAATTCTCGATTCAGAACCGGCTGGAAATAACATATCGATGACATTGCCGGACACATCACGTGGCGTGCCTTCACTGGGAGCTACATGCATACGAAAACCAGGTGCAGCATTCACCTCAACAATGGCACCGCCGATTTCCTTATAAGATTGAGAGATATCATCCGTGAGAAAATCAACCCCGCCGACATCGAGACCAATGGCTTTTATGGAACGTAACGCCATATCGCGATTATCAGGATGCACAACATCGGTTAAGTCGATCGCTGTCCCGCCAGTGGAAAGATTGGCCGTGTTGCACAAGTAAAAGATCTCATCCTTAGGCAACACTGTTTCCTCAGTGAAACCGGCGTCTGCCATCAAACCCCTGGCCTGTTTGTTTAACTCAAGATTTGTCAACACTTTTTCATGGCCGATGCCTCGGCGAGGGTCCTGGTTCACTTCGTCAACCAGCTGTGCAATCGTTTGTTTGCCATCTCCGGTCACATGTCCCGGCACCCGCTTGGCCACAGCCACCAATTCGTCATTGACCACCAACATGCGATGATCCATCCCGGTGACAAAGCTTTCAATCAGAATTGCTCGACTGGTACCGTGTTCTCGCGCTTCATCAAAAGCGGTTTCAATCTGGTTATCTTCGCACAGATTAATCGACACGCCGCGGCCATGGTTGGCATTCAAAGGTTTGACCACCACCGGCCAGCCGATGGCGCGGGCAGCACGCACAGCTTCACGTTTGCTGTAAACCATGCGCTGTTGTGGCACTGGCAATCCCAAATCGTTCAGCAGATTGTGGGTGTCTTCCTTATCGCAGGATACTTCCACGGCGATATGACGGGTTTCACTGGTAATGGTCGCCTGAATGCGTTGTTGATATTTGCCATGCCCGAACTGAACGAGACTGTAATCATTGAGACGTAACCAGGGAATATCACGTTCTTCGGCCGCTTTAACCAGGGAACCGGTGCTGGGACCAAATTCGCGTCTTTGCGATCGCAGCACATATTCGGTTAGTTCATTGTCCCAATCAAAATCTGCATCAATGTCGTATTTAATTTCTTTGAGCAGCTTTTTTGGCAATAAATGCATTAACAGGCGCAACGCCAGCTTGCCGGCTTCCAGTCCCACATTTCGCTGCCGATAAGCATAGACCATGTTGTAGCAACCGGGCTCACCGGTGGAACGGGTCCGACCAAAAGTTACTTCGGTACCGGCGACGCATTGAATTTCGAGCGCGCAATGTTCCATCACATGACCGAGCCAGGTACCGTCGTCTTCGCGCAATCGGCGAATAAATCCACCAGGCTCGCGATAAGAACACCCGTGTTCTTTAAGTCCAGGCAGGGCTTCCACCAGAGCATCGACAAACTTTTGGCCGATTTTTGCCGAGGGCCACTCTTCCAAAATGCCTAAGTCAATTACATGACGTATAACCGGGAAACTTGCCCACACATTGGGACCGACATAGACATTGGTAGAGATGATTTCCATGGACGTACTCCTTGTGACTTAAACGTTTACATAATGGTACTGTAGAAACTATTCCTTTTCTGCATTCGAGGATTTGGGCAAACTACAAAAACCGTTGTTTTTATCATCTGGTGGATACGCATGGCGTCGGGAAAGGTCATAGCGACAGCCTTCACCTAACACATCTATTTTCAAACCCAAAAGGCTCAAAGCTTCTCCGCGTTCGGCCTGCCACATTGAAGAATAAGTCATCCCACTGGCATCAACCACAGTAATAGTGCCGTTGCCGACCACTTCAAGCACATCGTCGGGGCCTATAAAGGCGGCTGT
>CAZJUF010000493.1:0-1931 GCA_964549055.1 uncultured Hyphomicrobiales bacterium
GGTGATTTTACCCGTTACAATAACTTCCAAGCCCTGTTCGGGCTGAATTTTTAACCGCTGTGCCAGACCCTTCCAGATAATGCCGTTGATGACGGCTTTATCGTCCTTGAGGTCAAGATATATATGGCCCGATCCCGGACGACTGACCCGCCCCAGTTCGCCGCGCACGCGCACATGGCCAAAGGCATCTTCAACCGTGCGTTTAAGCGCGAACGAAAGTTCGCTTACGGTAAATTCAGGCTGATTGCCAAAACCGTCTTCTTGTTCGTCCAAGCTGTCCACCGGTCAAATCCATTTAGCTGTTGCACTTGCATCCCAAAGCAATAATACAAGGAGGGGACATTGTTTGGCGATGAAAAAGATTAGAAAGTAGCAGCATGGATAAAATCAATGTTCTTATCATCGGGTCGGGCGGTCGCGAACACAGTCTCGCCTGGGCAATCGCCAAAAGCCCAATGCTTGAACAGCTTTATTGCAGTCCCGGCAATGCCGGTATGGCGCAGATGTCTACATGTGTGGCGCTGGATGTGGGCGACCATCAGGCCATCATTGATTTTGTCGTTGATAAAAATATCGACTTTGTGGTGATTGGTCCCGAAGCGCCTCTGGTGGACGGTCTGTCTGATTCGCTCAAATGTGCTGGCATCAAAGCCTTTGGTCCGAGCGCCGCGGCAGCCCAACTCGAAGGCTCCAAGGCTTTCACCAAAGACCTGTGTGCCGCCCACAATATCCCAACTGCCGCCTATGGCCGTTTTAAAGATGCGGCCGCTGCCAAGGCTTATCTGCAAGCCCAAAAAATGCCCATTGTGATCAAGGCCGATGGGCTGGCGGCGGGTAAGGGCGTGATCATTGCCGAAGATTTACGCCAGGCAGAAGCTGCGGTTGATGATATTTTCAACGGCCAGTTTGGTGCTGCCGGGTTGGAGCTGATCATCGAAGAATTCATGGAGGGCGAAGAAGCCAGCTTCTTCGTGCTGGTGGATGGGACACATTGTCTGGCGATGGCGTCAGCTCAGGACCACAAGCAGGTGGGCGATGGTGATGTCGGACCAAATACCGGCGGTATGGGGGCTTATTCACCTGCTGCGGTGATGACTGAAGATATGTGTGCCCGGACGATGCGCGAAATTATTGAGCCAACTGTACTGGCGCTGAAATCTGCCGGGACACCCTTTTGCGGCGTTCTTTATGCCGGTTTGATGATTACGTCAGAAGGGCCAAAATTGATTGAATATAATGTGCGCTTTGGTGATCCTGAATGCCAGGTTTTGATGATGCGTCTGGCTTCAGACCTCTTGCCTGCGTTGTTGGCCACAGCTGATGGCAACCTCGCCGACATCACTTTAAACTGGCACGATCAAGCCGCGTTAAGCGTTGTAATGGCAACACAGGGGTATCCGGGATCCTATGATAAAGGCAGCACAATCAACGGACTGGATCAAGCGGGCAACCGAGAAAACGTCACCGTATTTCATGCCGGCACGGCTCAAAACAACGCTGAGATTATCGCCACCGGCGGGCGCGTGCTCAATGTGACGGCTTTGGGGGCAACTGTGGGCGAAGCGCAGTTGCGAGCGTATAATGGCGTTAATGCCATTGACTGGCCGCAAGGTTTCTGCCGCCGCGATATCGGCTGGCGTGCAATTGAACGTGAGAAAGCAGATTCAAAATGACGGCATCTTTGTTTCCGGGTTTTGAAGAACATAAGGTTCAAACTCAAGGGGCTGAGATTTTTGTGCGCAAACGTGGCAGTGGTCCAGCCTTGATACTCTTGCACGGGTTCCCGCAAACTCATGCCTGCTGGCACAAAATCGCCGCCGCGTTGGCTCAGCACTTCACGTTAATTCTACCGGACCTGCGTGGCTATGGCCGCAGTTCATGCCCGCCAACAGATGATGATCATTTCTCATATTCAAAGCGCGCCATGGCGC
>CAZJUF010000494.1:0-1911 GCA_964549055.1 uncultured Hyphomicrobiales bacterium
CCAGCTCTGTAATTTCTTCGTGCAGCCGCTTTGGCGTATAATTGTCTTCATGCACATGAAACAGCAAATCACGACAATTGGATGTGGTATAAAAATCCACTCTTTCCTTAATACGCTCAAAATCACCACTTGGCGGGTCAAGGAAAATCCGTTGCCGGAAAGCGACTATTTCGGCTGCGCTATCGCCTATTTTTTCACTGGCAATAATCTTGCGGGCCGCAAAAACACCCTGGCGCCCGCGGGATGAATAAAGCCCGGCACGAAACATGCCGCCATCGCGCAATAAATTCACCAGAACCCGCCAGCCCTCCAGAGGTTCTTTCATGTGATGCAGGACGCCTATTGATTCAATAATATCGAAAGGACCGTCAAGCATTCCAGCGTGCAGTATATCGCCATGTCGAAATTCGACGTTGGTAATGCCCAGTTTGGTAATCATACGCCGGGCATAGGCCAGGGAGGACTTTGACAGATCAAACGTCAGGATTTGTGCCTCGGGATATGCCAATGCAACATGAGCCACGTGTTGCCCGGTGCCAGATCCGGCAATGAGAATTCGCCCATTGCGATCGAGAAAAGGTGGGGGTGAAAAATGTGGAAACAATCTTTTTAATTTGGTGCCGGGGTGCTCCTTTACCTGAGCGGGTACGTGAGTCCAGCGTGGAAAGGGACTGGCTTCATATTGCTCGCGCACTTTTTTCGATGTCGCATTTTCAATCGGCGAAAAACTTTTAATCTTCTGCCTGATAACCTGCTCTTCCACGTGATCAGCCAGCGTCATTTCAATAAGCCTGGACAGGCCGACCGAAGAATAATCAGGCTTTTCGTCAAGCAATTTATGCGCACCGGCAAGTTCGAAAACAGGTGCATACATCGCAAACAATCGCAAGTCCCGCCAAAAATCATCGTCGCGACTGCCCCCTTCAAGCTGTTTTTCCAGATATCCTTTCAACACCTGAACCTGTTCGTATTCATCTTCCTGCCGGGCAAAAACATATTCGTTGGTAAAACACTGTATTGCCAGCAACTCGGCCAGACCAGGGTTGGGGCTCCCGGAGAAAATCAGATCTCGTCTAAGTGCTGCCAATGCGAATTCGATTGCCGGGTCAATATTTATACATTTGGTGAGGTAATTGCCCAGAAGGCTGTTTTCGGCATCAAACGGTTGCGCATTGCGCCCCGCTTTATTGATACCAAACAGATGGGTCAGTTGACAGACAGCCGCCGGGGCGAGCTTAGCGTACTCAACATAGGGCGAGTTAAACACCTCCACCAGCATATCCGTGATAACCGGGGTATATTTTGCACTTAAAACCCGCCCGAGGATTGATGACAGTCCCTGAGCGGCGCCGACATGGTGGCGGTCCAGTTGTATGGCCTTATAAAAAGCCTGCAAAGCTCCCTCCAAATTGCCCCGGGCGCGCAGACAAAACCCAAGGTTGGCATAGGCCTGCACAAGTTTGGGGTCGAGATTGCAAGCTGATTGGTAATATTCACAAGCCTTGTCCAACTGCCCGGTATACTGATAGCCCAGTCCCAGGTTTAGTTTGACCTCAGCACTATAGGGAGCAATTTGAGAGCATTTCGTCAAAAGCGAAATGGCCGTGGTAAACTCTCCCGCCTTCAAGGCTATATAGCCTGACAAAAACACTAAATCAGCATTTTGCGGGAAATCAACAACCGCCTGCACAGCAATTTCACGGGCTTTGTCAGCGTTGTTATTGTTTAAATGATTGCGGATATCAGCAATCATCTTGTCAGCGATAGCAGGAGAACTCACAACACATTCTCTATTTTATAAACTGTAAAAATGTCTGCGAAATTCTATCAGCAAACATATGTGCGTATGTTTACTTGATATATCTATTGCTGCCATCGCAATTCTTTGTGATGATACTTTTGATGTTCCAG
>CAZJUF010000495.1:0-1902 GCA_964549055.1 uncultured Hyphomicrobiales bacterium
ATCACGACCACCCAGTAAATGAATATGTAAATGAAAAACTTCCTGCCCGCCATCCCTGCCGGTGTTGATGATAGTCCGATACCCAGATTCCAGCCCTTGATCCATCGCAAGTGACGGGATTAGACGCATTATATGCGCAATTAACGCATCGTGCCCGGGTTCAAGCTCATTCAGACCGGCAAGGTGCTGTCGCGGGATAATTAGCAGATGTACCTCGGCTTTGGGGTTGATATCCCGCAGCACCACGACCTGCTCATCTTCGTAGATCTTGTCAGCCGGAATCTCGCCGGCCGCAATTTTACAAAACAGGCAATCGCTCATGACTCGCCCCGGGCCGCTTTTTCGTCCAGCCCCGAGAGACCAAAGCGCCGACCCAGCTCATCCAGCACCGCATCAACCCCCAGTTCCTGCTGAGCCAGCAAGACCATACAATGAAACCACAGATCGGCGATTTCATAAACCAGGTGCTGCGCGTCCCCATCCTTGGCCGCCATCACCGTTTCCGTGGCTTCCTCGCCGATTTTCTTGAGAATGGCATCCAGACCTTTGGCATAAAGCCCGGCCACATAGGAACTGTCCGGATCCGCCTGTTTACGCGTTTCAAGAACGTCCGTTAATTGCTGTAATATATCGCTCATCGTCTTTCAGATTCTGCTCAACCCGCTATTTGTATATCTCGCCGGGATCTTTAATCACCGGCTCCACTTCAAGCCATTGACCATCCTGCAACTGTTTAAAAAAGCAGTTGTGGCGCCCGGTGTGACAGGCAATACCGCCCTTTTGCTCCACTTTCAATAAAATAACGTCATTGTCGCAGTCCAGACGAATATCCTTCAACAACTGCACATGACCCGATTCCTCGCCTTTACGCCAGAGTTTATTGCGTGAACGCGACCAGTAAATCGCCCGGCCCTCTTTAACTGACAACGCCAGCGACTCGCGGTTCATCCAGGCCAGCATCAGAATCGTACCCGTTTCGGCATCCTGAGCAATGGCCGGGACCAGACCGTCATCGGTCCATTTGATTTCGTCGAGCCAGTTCATCTTTACAATACCCAACGCAAAGACGCGAAGGCGCAGAGAACGCAAAGGAAAACGAATGAATTTTGTTGATCATAAAAACTCTGCGTCCTTTGCGCCATTGCGTCTTTGCGTTGAAACAGCGTCTTTATATTGAAACGGCGCCTTTGTGTTGAAAAATTGCTCACAAGCGCACTTCGATGCCCTGTTCGGCCATGCGCTGTTTGGCCTGCTCAATGGTATATTCACCAAAGTGGAAAATGCTGGCGGCCAGCACGGCATCAGCCTTGCCTTCTTTCACCCCGGCGACCAGATGATCCAGGTTGCCCACCCCGCCGGAAGCGATCACCGGCACTTTAACCGCCTCACTGACGGCGCGCGTTAATGCCAGATCGAATCCGATTTTGGTGCCGTCCCGATCCATGCTGGTCAACAGGATTTCACCGGCGCCGTAGTCCACCATTTTTACCGCCCATTCCAGCGCATCAATGCCGGTCGGTTTACGTCCGCCGTGGGTGAAAATTTCCCAGCGCGGCGCTTCGCCTTCGGCGCTGACCCGTTTGGCGTCAATCGCCACCACAATACACTGGGAACCAAATTTTGCCGCCGCCTCGCGCACAAATTCCGGATTAAACACAGCGGCGGTATTAATGCCTACCTTGTCGGCGCCCGCATTGAGCATGCGGCGAATATCCTCAACCGAACGAATACCGCCACCGACAGTCAGGGGAATAAATACCTGGGCGGCCACTTCTTCCACCACATGCACCATCGTTTCCCGGTTATCCGAACTGGCGGTAATATCCAGAAAAGTCAGTTCATCCGCGCCCTGCTCATCATAGCGGCGCGCGATCTCCACCGGATCACCGGCATCGCGGATAT
>CAZJUF010000496.1:0-1888 GCA_964549055.1 uncultured Hyphomicrobiales bacterium
GGCAAGCCTACAGTGATCAGTTCTTTTTCCGCGTTGGGATCAAGGGTCGGGTGCAAAAGCTGGTCAAGGGCTGCTGGGTCGATGCGCATGACGGCTTCTTCGCGGGTGATCAATCCTTCATGCACCATGTCGATGGCAATTTTAAAGGCAGCTTTGGTGGTGCGTTTGCCCGAACGGGTCTGCAACATCCACAGCTTGCCTTCCTGCACGGTAAACTCAAGATCCTGCATATCGCGGTAATGACCCTCAAGCTTTTCGTAGATGGCTTTAAGCTCGACGAACGTAGCGGGCATCAGCAATTCCAGCGAAGGATCAGGCATACCGGCTTCGATGCGGGCAGCTTCAGTGATGTTTTGCGGCGTCCTGATACCGGCGACCACATCTTCGCCTTGCGCATTGACGAGGAACTCGCCGTAAAGCGCATTTTCGCCAGTGGAGGGATTGCGGGTAAAGGCGACGCCAGTGGCACTGGTGTCACCCATATTGCCGAACACCATGGCCTGAATGTTGACGGCGGTGCCCCAGCTGTCGGGAATATCATGCAGACGGCGGTAGGTGTTGGCACGCTGATTGTTCCACGAGCCAAATACCGCGCTGACAGCACCCCACAGTTGTTCGTGAACATCCTGGGGAAACGGTTTTTCCAGACGGTCTTCGACGCAAGCCTTGTAGCGGGTTATGACCTCAAGCCAGTCTCCGGCATCAAGGTCGGTGTCCATGGGTTTGTCTTGTTCATCCTTGTAACCGCCAAGAATGTCTTCAAACTCATAATGATCAATGCCTAAAACCACATCTGAGTACATCTGGATAAAACGGCGGTAGCTGTCGTAGGCAAAACGACGATCGCCGGATTTTAGCGCCAGGCCTTCAACGGTTTCGTCGTTGAGGCCAAGATTTAAAACCGTATCGAGCATACCGGGCATGGAAGCGCGTGCGCCAGAGCGCACCGATACCAGAAGCGAGTTTTCAGCATCGCCAAACACATGGCCAACAATTTCGCCAATGTGTTTAATGGCATCTTCAACCTGTTGTTTGAGGCCTTGCGGGTATTTCTGCCCGGCCTCATTATAGGCGGTACAGACCTCGGTGGTAATCGTCATTCCCGGTGGCACCGGCAGGCCGAGATTGCACATCTCGGCAAGGTTTGCACCTTTGCCACCTAACAGATTACGCATTTCAGCGCTGCCATCGGCAACACCATCACCAAACGTGTAGACGAGTTTTTGCATATCAGAACACATGTATCAGCCTTCAATTTTGGAAAAATCAGCTACCTGGCCAAGAGTTTTACGAATTTGATTGAGCAGACACAGGCGGTTGCGGCGAATGACCGGGTCATCCGCATTGACGATCACCGCATCAAAAAACGCATCCACGGGCCCGCGCAACGGTGCCATGGCGGCCATAGCGGCGGAGAAATCTTCTATCTTCAATGCCGCAGCGGCGGCAGCTTTTGCTGTCTTCAATTCGGCAGAGAGGTTTTTTTCTTCATCGTGCTCGAAGAAGCTTTCGTCGACTTCACCGGAATACTCAATGCCGGGGCCGTCTTTTTTCTCTTCAATCGTTACGATATTTACCGCGCGTTTATAGCCCGCCAGCAGATTGGTACCATCTTCGGTTTTGAGAAAATCATTCAGGGCAGTTACGCGTTTGACAATCATAACCAGATCATCGTTTGCGCTGTTTGACAGCACCGCGTCAATGAGATCATGAGCAAGCCCACGATCACGCAAGTGGACTTTGAGGCGGTCGGTGAAAAACGACTGTAGAGTTGCAGGCTCAAACTCTTTGCCAAAACCGAGCTGGCGCTGGTCCTGATACAGTTTCAAATGAGACTGCAGCACATCAGCAAAATCCAGGCGCACATTATTTTCAAGAATGATGCGGA
>CAZJUF010000497.1:0-1880 GCA_964549055.1 uncultured Hyphomicrobiales bacterium
TTCCCGTTTGTCTCGGCCCTGTCAGTACAATTGCCGGGAACTGCTTTGCAGCTTTAAGCAGCAAAGGTTCGATTTGTCTGTGAATATATGTCCTCTTCATGGTAAATATTGTACTGCATTACTTATGCAAAATCAATATTCAATGTTGAATTTGCATAGAATCCCTGCATGTCAAGATAGATGACAGTAAAACATGCTGTTTCAGGCTGGTCTAATTTATGATTGTAACCTTAATAATTACGGCAAAATCGACATATTTAGGGGTATAACCATAAATATTTATATGTTATTATAAGTAGTATATAAATGTAAACGAGGGAAATTGTATTGATAAAAAGGGATTTATACCTGAATAAAATACGGCCTTCCACTCTCCCTGATTTTTTTCGGCAATGTCCCGTTCGATGTTGAAAAGGCAGTAACGGGCGCTGCCGATTGATGAACACTATGCAGCTTTTTTCTGCCGGTCAAGGCCGGTGTTTTCCTGATGCTGCTTCTGATGGGCCTTCAGGGCTGCCTGCAGTTGTGGTAATTGTTTGTAGGCCCTGATCCGCCGAAAACCCTTTTTGGCTTCCAGCATACCAGCCGCCGTCCAGCGCAGGGCCATTTTGGCGTTGCGCCAGCGTTTGACATTGTGGGTTACGCGCCGGATGGTGCCCATCATGTTTTCAATGATATTGGTGCAAGCCAATGAGCGGCGCAGCTCTTCGGGCAGGCCGAGCCGGGTGACGGTGAGTATTTCGTCGATCCCTTCCAGAATGCTGCCAGAGACGCCCGGTGCTTCTTTTTCCAACCGTCGCGCCAGGTTGCGCAGCAGCTTTTCACCCTTGTCCGGGTCGTCCATTTCCCAGGCTTGACGCAGTGCCTTTTTCGCTGTTGCATGAAAGCCCTTCGGCAGCCGGTCGAGAATGTTGCGCGACTTGTGTATCTGGCAGCGCTGGATCGGTGTGTGCCTGCCAAACGTGTTGCGAACCGCCTTTTTGAGCGCCTTTGAACCGTCGATAATGAACAGGCGGCATATTTCCGGGTCAAGCCCGCGTTCGATCAGATCATCAAGGAGCGCCTGCACGGTAGCCGTATTCTCGGTCGCACCTTCCTTCACCGCCAGTGGGTGTTTGTAGCCCTGCGCATCAATGCCAACAGCAGCGATCATCACCAGTTCATCCTTGATATGCAGGCCATCAATCTGGATCACAGCCAAGTCGAGCTTTGACAAATCCGCGCTCATCCACGCCTTCATTTTGGCCGCAGACAACGCCACAAAACGCCGCGAAGCAGCCGATTTCGAGGTGCCGTCGCCCGGCTCCACCGGAATATCGCCTTCGGGAAGACGCACGGCACGACCAAATTTGCGCGTCGAGACATTAATCAGCATCAGGTTCATCGCCCATTTGCCAAGCCAGTTCTCCTCTTGCGCCGCTACCCAGCTTGACAGGGGAATTTCCTTTTTGTCCCTGCCGCGAACTCGTGGCCTTTTGACCTTCGTCTTGCCACCGTGAAAACCGATCGGGCCTTCAGCATATCCCCAGCGGTGGCCTTTGCGCCCTTTGTTGCGGGCGTGCCGGACCCCGCATAACGCGCTGGCGTCTTCTTCCAGCATCTGCTCCATCGCCTCAATACCGGAAATCAGGCAGAAGCGATCAAAACTGTCCTGAACATCTGCAAAAGCCTCTCTCGGGCTCGGCATTGAGGTGGCAATGGCGAGGGGGTTCGTGTTAGGTCTGGTCATGGCGTTGCTCTCCTTCGTTGGATGAATCACCCCGAGCTTACATGCTCAAGGCGGGCAACGCCGTAATACCTATTTCAACATCCTTCGGGACATTCCCCCGATCCGTCATATCGCTTGCATAACGCCCATGATGACGTTCATAGTCTGTACG
>CAZJUF010000498.1:0-1879 GCA_964549055.1 uncultured Hyphomicrobiales bacterium
GGCACAAACGAAAAATCAGTCAACTGATTGTTCAACAAGAACCCCTTGACCATCAAATGAGAGCCAAAAGCGCCTTCAACCGATGTGGTCATCGAAACAGCATTGCCGAAACTGTCGACGATGCTGAAATGGCTGGTCGAAGGCAAAGATTGATCCGGGCTGCGGATCTGATTGGCCGCGAGTGTTTTGGCCGGAACCCCGGCACTGGCCCTGGGCATTGCCCTGGCCGGGCTAATCAGGGTTGCCCGCCTGAGCAGATATGGCTTCGACAAAAGCCCTTCAACCGGCACATCGACATAATCACTGTCGCCAACATAAAAATTGCGATCGGCAAAGGCCAGTTTGCTGGCTTCGCTGATGAGATGGGTGGCCATGGTCGAATTAGGCCGCAACCGGTCAAGTCTGAAAGGCTCCAGTAGCCTGAGAATTTGTAAAACCGCTATTCCGCCCGACGTTGGCGGCGGCATACCGCAAACATTAAAGGTGCGATAGGGACGACACAGGCTTGGCCGCTTCTTGGCCCGGTATTGCTCAAAGTCGCTGTCACTCAAAAGCCCTTTATTGGGGTGGGCGTTGACAGTCGCAACAATGGCTTTGGCAATCGGACCTTTGTAAAAGGCATCTTCACCCCCTTTGGCAATAAGCTTGAGGGTTTGCGCATAAGCCGGGTTTTTCAACAGATACCCCACCGGCAGCGGCTGGCGTTTGGATTTGCTATCGGTCGCTTTTACATAGAAATAGTTGCGGGTATTTTTTTGTGTGCGCAATAACGGGTTGCGTTTGATTAATGCATTAAGCCGCGGACTGACTTCAAAGCCACCTTCAGCCAGTTGTATGGCCGATCGGAAAAGTCGTGGCCATGGCAATTTGCCATGATCTTTGTGTGCTCTGGCCAAAAGCGCGATAACACCGGGAACACCGACCGAGCGGCCGCCAACCACGGCATCCTTAAACGCCATTGGCTTGCCGTCGGAAGTCAAAAACAAACTTTCGGTGGCCTTGGCAGGTGCGCGTTCACGACCGTCATAGGCATCGACCTTCCTGTCTTTTTCCGCCCAGTACAGCATGAAGGCCCCACCGCCAATGCCGGAAGATTGCGGCTCAACCAACCCCAATACCAATTGCGCCGCAATCGCTGCATCAACAGCTGTCCCCCCGGCCTGCAGAATTTCAAGAGCAGCTTTCGAGGCATGGACGTTGGCCGTACTCACCATGGCAGGCCCCGGGGGCTGGCCACAGGAGCTGAGAAACAAGACCAATAGGCCCACGAGGAAAACTTTTGGTTTTTTAGCCAAATAACTGTGCCAACGCATAGTTCAAACTCTTCAAATTAAAAAAACCAGACTTGTAAGTGGTAATTTAGCCCCGGAATCACTGGAGATCAATTGACGAAAGCTTAAGCGACGTATTAGCGTCATAATCAACCAGGTGAAAACCCATGATAAAACACATAAAACCGGGAAAACGCAATCTCATCACCGATGTTGAAGGCATCAGGGTCGGCCATGCTCATGATGATGATGTGCTCAGCGGTGTAACAGTCATCCTGCCCGATGATGCTGCGGTTGCCGGGGTCAATATTTCCGGTGGAGCGCCCGCCACACGCGAAACCGATGCGCTGGACGCAACCTGCCTGGTTGATGCCATCCATGCCATTGTCTTTTCAGGCGGCTCGGTATTCGGGCTCGATGCAGCATCGGGTGTAACCAGCTGGCTCGCAGCGCGAAAACGCGGCTTTGCCTTTCGTGACCAGCCGCAAGTCTGCCCGATAGTGCCCGCCGCCTGCCTGTTTGACCTTACCAACGGCGGCAACAAGGCATGGGGGGAAATGCCGCCATACCGGGCTTTGGGAATGGCAGCGTGTGATGTCGCGGGCAGT
>CAZJUF010000499.1:0-1864 GCA_964549055.1 uncultured Hyphomicrobiales bacterium
TTAAAGAAAACTTTTCCGCCAAATTGGCAATACCATGCATCTGTTCAGCATTGGCGTCACCGGGAATACCACCGATGGGCTTGAGCGAGACGGTGACAATCGAATACCCGCGTTGTTTGTGCTCACTCAGAGAACTGTTGAGCCACAGATTGAATTGCGGGTGCTGTTTGCGTTTGTCATCGAATGCAACCAAATCAAAATCAGTATCTTCATACGCCGGGTCCTGGAAGTAAGCAGAGATGCGCTCATATTCTGCTGGGCTGACAGCATCATTTTGTTTTTTGAGCTGGTCGAATTCCTTTTCCACCAGTCGGGTAACTTCCTGTTTGCCGGTCTCATGCAACAGGATTTTTAACCGCGCTTTATACTTATTGTCGCGTCGGCCAATCAGGTTGTAAACGCGGATAACGGCCTCCAGGTAATTCAGCAGATCATGGCGGGGCAAAAATGCGCGGATCAATCGGGACACCATGGGCGTGCGGCCAAGACCACCGCCCACATGCACTTCAAAGCCGGTATCGCCACCATCGTTTTGAACGATGCGCAAGCCAATGTCGTGTGATTTCATCACCGCACGATCTTCGCGAGTGCCGATAACGGCAATCTTGAATTTACGTGGCAGGAAGGTGAATTCAGGGTGCAAGCTTGACCATTGGCGGATCAACTCGGCAACGGGGCGCGGGTCTTCCACTTCGCCCACAGCGACGCCAGCAAAATGATCGGCGGTAACATTGCGAATGCAATTGCCGCTGGTCTGGATGGCATGCATTTCAACATCAGCCAGTTCATCGAGAAGATCGGGTACGTCTTTAAGCTCGGGCCAGTTGAACTGAATATTCTGGCGTGTGGTGAAGTGGCCATAGCCTTTGTCGTACTTGACCGAGATATCAGCAAGCTTGTGCATTTGTCGCGATGACAGGGTGCCATAGGGAATGGCCACGCGCAGCATATAGGCGTGCAACTGAAGGTAAAGCCCGTTCATCAGGCGCAGAGGTTTGAATTCGTCTTCGCTCAGACCACCTTGGAGACGCCGGGCAACTTGTTCGCGAAATTGCGCGACGCGCTGGCGCACGAAAGTTGCGTCAAACTCATCATAACGATACATGGGCAAACTCCTGTTGGACCTCATGGTGATTTTGAGCGGCGAGGGGGCTTTGGCCGCTGCGCAAACCGCCGGAGCCATAGACATTGGCCTGCTTGCCAAGGTCGCCGCGCACTGTCGGGCCTTTGGTGCGCATGATTTCCCGGTAATGAGTGGCTTCAATCCTGCCTTCAGTAATCACCACATCAACCAGATAACAGCCGACAACATGAGCGGACTTATCGGCTTTGGTTCCGATATCTTCCAATCGGCAAGCCTCTTCCTGGTCCTGGGCTATGCTGGCGTCATTGATTTCAATTGACCAGTCATAGTCCCCGGTCAGGAAAACAACATCACCATCTACAAGACGATTGGCGGTTAATATCTGCATTGGATTTATCCTTCTGTAGTCACAGCTTGCGTGCGTAACCTGGTTGATTGCATTTGAATTGAACTCAGCGGTTGCGACCCCACACCGGGAACAACCTCTGTTTCAATTCCCAGTTGAGACAATGGTTTCAGTGCTTCAATATCGCGGGCGAAATGAAGATCATCGCCGCCTTGCAGACGCACCACGTGTGAGCCCGCAAGCGCTTCTTGCGCTATTACTGCATTGATCCGGCTTTGTTTAATGAATGCCTTGCCCGCTGTTTTGCCGACATATATCCGGCGGGCATCGCGCCGCGAAAACTCCAGAATTTCAGCATTGACCAGACCATCAAGAACAATGACATCTGCTTCCTGCAACAACCTTTGCGCCTTGAGTGTCAAAAGATCAGGATC
>CAZJUF010000500.1:0-1859 GCA_964549055.1 uncultured Hyphomicrobiales bacterium
AATTCGGGGCCTGATATATAATCAGGCTTAAAGGACACCGGCCTGTTGCAGGGCCAGATGAATGCTATCACGATGCGTTTCTGAGAGAATGGTCAACGGCAGACGGATGCCGGTTTCCATCATACCCATATCGTGCAAAGCCCATTTTACCGGAATCGGGTTTGCTTCACAAAACAGACCGCTGTGCAGGGGCATCAGACGCGCATTTATAGCCGCCGCTTTGTCCCTGTCGCCAGCCAGCGCAGCAGCGCACATCTCATGCATATCGCGTGGTGCGACGTTGGCGGTAACAGAAATATCACCACGCGCACCCAGTAGAATCAACTCCATCGCCGTAGCGTCATCACCGCTGAAAACGGAAAAGTCATTGCCACAGCGTCGGATTAATTCGCGACCACGTTCGAGATCGCCAGTGGCTTCCTTGATGCCCACGATATTCTCGATAGCGGCCAGACGCTCAACGGTTTCCGGCAACATATCCACGGCTGTGCGCCCCGGTACGTTGTAGAGAAGCTGGGGGATAGCCACAGCCTCGGCCACCGCCCTGAAGTGTAGATATAGACCTTCCTGGGTGGGCTTGTTGTAATAAGGCGTCACCAGCAGGCAGGCATCGGCGCCCGCTTCTTTCGCGCAGCGGGTCAGCTCAATAGCTTCCTGAGTGGAGTTGGAACCAGTGCCAGCAATGACTGGAATCCGGCCGGCGGCAAGCTCCACCACCCGCCGAACAACTGCACAGTGTTCCTCAGTGTCCAGCGTCGCCGACTCACCCGTGGTGCCCATGGCAATAATGGCTTCGGTGCCATTTTCCACATGGAATTCGACCAGTTTCGCCAATGCCGCCTGATCAAGGCTACCATCCTCGTGCATCGGCGTGACCAGCGCCACCATACTGCCTTGAAACATGCCGTTCTCCGGGGAAAAGGCACATATTACTTGGCCCACAGGCTGCTGACAAGGCGCAGGCCACAACTCTCTAATCTCTTCATCCCTGCAGAAAAATTACCAGCCGGGAAGCAGGAATCCGAAAATTGTCAGTATGCCTGCCGTCCTTCGTAGTTTAAGATAACCCTGTCATTCACACGTAACGGACACTGATATGACTGTCAAAACTGGTCAGAAAATACCCGATTTCACCCTCCCCGCCACGGGTGACAAGGACATCAGCCTGTCAGATTTCAAGGGCAAAAATGTGCTGATCTATTTCTACCCCAGAGACAACACTCCCGGCTGTACCCGTGAAGGCCTGGCCTTCAGCGAAAATCACAGCAAGTTTAAGCGCCAGAAGACAGTCATTCTCGGCATCTCACGCGACAGCATCCGCAGCCATGAAAATTTCAGGACAAAGCAGGGCTTCAGCTTTGATCTGCTTTCAGACAAGGATGAGAAAGTCTGTAGCCTGTTCGATGTGATAAAAATGAAAAACATGTATGGTAAACAGGTACGCGGCATCGAACGCAGCACATTTCTCATCGATACACAGGGAAAACTGCGCAAGGAATGGCGTAAGGTAAAGGTCGATGGCCATGTTGATGAAGTGCTGGCAGCGGTCAGGGAACTGAACAAAACCGCAGGTTAAAGGGCGGAAACCTTATAAACGCAAAGGCGCAAAGGATATAATGTCAATTGATTTGCTCTTATCCCATTGCGATGAAATAAAGCTCCATGAGTGAACAAATGACAGGATTCCTTTGCGTCTCTGCACCGTGAGAACCTCGCTTTGCGAGTTTCATTCGGCACTTCCTACGCTTCGCTCCGGTCGCGTCTTTGCGTTTGATTTTAATTTGATCTTGAGGGAACCACACCGCAATGAGTAAACGTCTGTTCGTTATTGACTCCAATGTACTGATGCATGATCCTAC
>CAZJUF010000501.1:0-1857 GCA_964549055.1 uncultured Hyphomicrobiales bacterium
TTCCATCTGGGTCTGTTCGCCCTGCTTTTATTCGCAGCACCGCACGTGGCTTTTATTCGTGAAAATATTTACGCCATTGACTGGCCGCCACTGCCGCGTTGGGGTTTTATTATTGCCGCACAATTTGCGTTTGCCGGATTGCTCGCCCTGTGGATACGGCGGTTCGTCGATCCGGTGGTGCGGCTGATTTCACGGCGCGATGATCATATTGCCGCCGGGCTGACCTTTTTGGTGATGCTCACCGGCTGTATGGCGCTGGCCGAGCAAAGCACTTCACTGCGCGCCATTCATCTGGGATTGGTTGAGATATGGCTGATCTATTTCCCGTTCAGCAGTTTAATGCACACGTTCACCTGGCCCCTGTCACGCGGATTTACCGGGGCACTGGCCGGGCGTCGCGGCACACGGATGTAGGAGGATAACGTATGACCAGTATTACCAAACCCAAATCAACCCGCAATTTCGACCAGCAGCGTGATTTGCCGGACGCGGTGCGTGTGGCCAATGCGATGGAAGGCTTTCTTGTGGAATTTGGGCCACATGCTTCAAGCTACATGAATGCCTGTGTGCGTTGTGGACTGTGTGCGGAAGCCTGCCACTTCTATCTGACGACGGGAGAGGCTAAATACACGCCAATCCATAAGCTGAAACCTTTTGAAGATGCTTACCATCGCACCCAGAGCCCGTTCAGCTGGCTTGCCGGAATGGTGGGGATGGCCCCTCGCCTGTCCATTACCGAGTTGCAGGAATGGGAAGAGCTTATTTATGATTCCTGTACCCTTTGCGGACGCTGCACACTGGCGTGTCCAATGGGAATTGATATTTCCGAACTGGTCAAGGAAGCCCGCCATGGCATGTATCGTGCGGGACTTCTGCCTGATCGACTGGCGCAGATCACCAGCAATGCCGAGACAAAACACAGTCCCTTTGGTGAACCTCAAGAGTTTATCAAAACCATCCATGACATCGAGAAAAAATATTCCATTAGCCTGCCGCTTGATAAGCCAAAGGCGGATCTTTTGATGACACTGGCACCGGGGGACCTGGAGGATCATCAGGACTCTATTGTTGGTATTGCCAGAATACTGGATCATCTGAATTTCGACTGGACCTTTTCTTCGGTTGCCTTTGAAGCGACCAATTTTGGCTATCTCTCTGGTGATCTGGAACTTCAGGGTGAGTTGACCTGCCGCCTGATTGACAAGGCGCGCGAGATTGGGGCGACAACGATATTACTACCCGAATGCGGCCATGCCTGGGGGGCAACGCGCTGGGAGGCAGCGCGCTGGTATGGCGGTCCGGTTAACGATATCCGCATCATGCATACGATCGAACTTCTGGCTGAAAATATCCAGTCGGGTGAAATCCGGGTGAAATCGATGGGTGAAACAGCCACCTTTCATGACCCCTGCCAGCAAATCCGTCGCGGCGGGTTGGGGGATGCTCCCCGGGTGGTGCTGAAAGCTCTGGGGATGGAACTGCATGAACTTGAACACCACCGGGAAAGCTCATTTTGCTGCGGTGGTGGCGGTGGTGTGCTGGCCAATACCCGTGCAGCCCCTTTGCGCCAAAAGGCGTTTGAGTTGAAGCGCAAGGAGGTAGAGGCCACCGGTGCTGACCATTTCGTCACCAGTTGTGGTCAGTGCAGGTTGCAATTTGATCGTGAAACCGAAGCCAGCGGATGGGACAGGCAGGTGGAAAGCCTGCTTGAACTGGTCGTTGAAAATATGATTATTGAACAGGAGTAATTATCATGGAAACAGAAAACCTGAATGGTGTGGAACTTAAAACCCTGACGCCTGCGGAAGTTAAAGACAGGTTTGACCGTAACGAGATTGTGCTGATAGATGTGCGCAC
>CAZJUF010000502.1:0-1847 GCA_964549055.1 uncultured Hyphomicrobiales bacterium
AGAGCAATCATTGCCGGCAAGCAACCCGTTCAACTCACTACCCGCAGATTGAAATCCCATCCCAAGATGCCAGGATGCTGGAATGAGCAAAGACGTTTGTTGGAGTTCGATTGAAATACCAACTGGCGGTTCATCTGAAATAATAATCTGGCAGTTTTACAATAACCGTTATCCGCAACGCTTATTCACTTCGCTCATCACATCGACACAACGCATCCGGGATTGGGAAATGTTGGTGATTACAATGGTAAATTCATGCAACATCTTCATCGCCAGCGGTACCTGCGAAAATGGCCACAGAGATAATTGCCTTAATCGCGACAACGTGGCCGGACCGCTGCGTCTCTCACCGACCGCCACACTGCATAACATTCGCCTAAAGCCCCGAAATATAGGCAGGAAATCAATTGCGAAAAACGCTATATTATCGAGCAATATCAACTAGTTACACGCTGGCGGAGAGAGAGGGATTCGAACCCTCGAGACGGTTGCCCGCCTACACGCTTTCCAAGCGTGCGCCATCGACCACTCGGCCACCTCTCCTAAACCCGTCACGGCATTGCCGTTCACTGGTGCTCGCGCACTATACTGATGCATGCGCCTGTGACAAGCCGCCATTTATGAAAATTTAAAAGAATCTTTTTTGTCGCCGGTGATCACAAATCGATCAACAGACGGCGATGGCGGTAATTACATATACTGTTTTTGATTTTACCACCTATATGATAAAAACCGTATTTGGTTTCATCAACCGGTCGCCGGTTGAAAAAATGTGAGATAGTTGCGAATGTTTTTATTTATTTTGCTTGGATGTTTGTTTCTTGTGGCCGGTGGTGTTGCTTTGGTTGCAGATATTATGCGCGCAATAGATGTTGGTCAGTTTGCCCTTACACCTTTGGGAAAAACCTGGTTTGATCTCGATTCTTCCAGCCTCAATTTCTCCCAGGCGATTGTCCAGCGTTATGTCGCCCCGGAAATCTGGGATCCCGGTGTTATTACCGTGCTCAACTGGCCGACGGTCTATGTAGCTGCGGGTGCTGGCGTTCTTCTGCTGCTGGTTGCCGGCATGTTGCGCACTAAAAAACGTGTGCGAAAATAGGTTTAAACTCAAAGGAGCCGCCAGATGTTTTTCCGCAGACAGGATAAAACCGCGATGCCGTCAAAAGACGAGGCACTCCCGGGACGCCAACAGAAAATCGAGACCTCCGAGGTTCATTTTGTTAACGGCAGAGGCCTGAAACAGCCATATCCTGAGGGAATGGAAAAAGTCCTGTTTGGTCTGGGATGTTTTTGGGGTGCCGAGCGCATATTCTGGCAGATTGACGGTGTTTATGTCACCGCTGTTGGCTATGCGGCTGGCTTAACGCCCAATGCCACCTACGAGGAAGTATGCTCGGGAAAATCCGGCCACAATGAAGTGGTTCTGGTGGTGTTTGATCCAAAAATCATCACCTTTGAAGCGCTGCTGAAGAAATTCTGGGAAAGTCATGATCCCTGTCAGGGCATGCGTCAGGGCAATGATATCGGCACGCAATACAGATCCGGCATCTATGTCTTTTCTGAAGATCAAATGGACGCGGGCCTGGCCTCCAGAGCAACCTTTCAAAAGGCTCTGGATGCACAAAACCGTGGCCAGATCACGACCGAATTGTTGCGTGATGTGGATTATTATTTCGCCGAAGAATATCACCAGCAATATCTCGCCAAAAATCCAAGTGGATACTGCGGCCTCGGCGGCACCGGCGTGGTGTGTCCAATTTAGGTGAAGGCTTTTGGGTAACGTTGAAGCGGTTTTTTAGAGGCGCTCAAGCGGCGCGCAGCCTGCACTCGCAGTCGCTCGTTAGTCG
>CAZJUF010000503.1:0-1845 GCA_964549055.1 uncultured Hyphomicrobiales bacterium
GCGTATTTTCAACACGTTCACCATGAGCACCATAGCCTTTTGCCACGGTGGCAAAATCGACCTCGCTCAAGGTTGTGCCTGAAACGCGCCCGGGGTATTTAACTTCCTGGTTGCCGCGTATTGTTCCATACATACCATTATCGATGACAATGAAAACCGGATCGAGATTGTACTTGACGGCCGTTGCCACTTCCTGCCCGTTCATCAGAAAATCACCGTCACCACCGATGTAAACACTCGGTGAACCGGGATGCGCAATTTTTGCTGCCACAGCTGCCGGCACACCCATGCCCATAGCACCGGAAATGGGGGCAAGCGCCCCGAGAAACCGGCGGTAGTCATAATAAATGTTGGGCCAGTCGGCGGCATTTCCAGCCCCGGTGGTCACCGTTGTGTCGCGTGGCAATCGCGCATTGAGGACGGCCATCACTTGCGTCATGTCAACGGGGCCGTCCTGAGGGGGCAGGGTGCGCATGTGTTCATAGGCCGTGCGGGCGGTCTGCCTGGCGGTGCTGTGCTGTCGGGATGCGGGCAATCGGGTCAGTGCCAGTGCTGCCTGGTTTGGATCGGCGAGGATGGGTAAGTCAGCCTGATAGAGGCGTCCCAGTTCTTCGGCTCCGGGCAGAATATGGACCAGTTTGCCTTGCGGCACCGGTGATTTGATCAGGCTGAATTTCAGGGTTGTGCCATCGTTCAATCTGGCCCCCAGGGCGATAATCAGATCGGAATTTTCAACATACTCATTGGGTCCCTGGATGCCGCCAAAGCCAATATTGCCAATGAAATTTGGATGATCATGGGCAAACAGGCCCTGACGGCGAAAGCCCACGGCCACTGGTATGTCGTGGTTTTCAACAAAGTCTATGACTGCCTGATGTCCGGCTTTGGTCCAGCAGGTGCCGCCAAGAAGCAGCAAAGGTCTTTCAGCGTTTTCCAGCATGGTGCCAAGGGTTTTCAAATCTTCAGGCGAGGGGCATGCAGGTGTGGGTTTTGCCGGTGGCAGGTCATCAGTATCACTGGTGGCAAAGAGCATGTTTTCCGGTAACGCCAGCGCCACCGGGCCGGGCCTGCCCGAAGTTGCCACATGAAAGGCGCGGTTGACGTATTCAGGAATGCGCGCGGGATCATCAATTTCGGCTACCCACTTGACGATAGAGCCCAGAGTGCGGCGGTAATCCATCTCCTGAAAAGCCTCGCGGTCGCGGTGGTCGGAAGGTATTTGTCCAATAAGCAGGATAAGCGGGGTTGATCCCTGCTGAGCCGTGTGTACACCGATCATGGCGTTTGAGACGCCGGGGCCGCGAGTTACAAAGCAGATGCCGGGGTCACCGGTGGCATCAGAGTAGGCGGCAGCCATGAAAGCAGCGCCACCTTCCTGGCGCGCTGTCACATATCGTATCGAGCCACCGATGTCATACAATGCATCAAGTGCGGCCAGATAACTTTCGCCGGGAACGCCGAAAATTTCTTTTGCGCCATTGATCTCAAGTGCCTTGATCAGGATTTGTCCGCCGGTCCGCCCCATCATCATTGCTCCTTCACAGTTTTGCCGAAAATATTCGGCAAAATCCGCCTTCGTGCAATTGAATTTTCTGTTGCCCGGTTGAGAGGATTTAGCGCTTAAGGCCTCAAATTTTCCGCAAGTGTAAATTTACCCTTTGAGTATGTGTAAGCAGGTTGGAAGAATGCAAAATGAACAGACTTTTCAAACCGGTTCCAAGCCGTGTCAAAGCATCAATCAGGGGTGTGGTATTAACTGTTTGGTTTGTTTGGGAAAAACTGGTGCCGGCTGAGAGACTCGAACTCCCGACCCTCTGATTACAAATCAGATGCTCTACCAACTGA
>CAZJUF010000504.1:0-1840 GCA_964549055.1 uncultured Hyphomicrobiales bacterium
GCAGTGCGCATTGCGCTGACCAGCGGCCTGACGCGCCGACAGGCATCGTCTGATCCCTTGCCTGGCAGGTGATGTTCCCATCACCGGGAAGGTTGGCGTCGGCATGTCCACGTTAGGCAAGTGGATCAGAACCTATCGTGATGCGGACGTTGTTTCGAAAGAAGACCAAGAACTGGTGAAAGAAAATGAACGCCTTCGCCGGGAAAACCGCCTTCTTCGTGAGGAGAGGGAACTGTTAAAAAAAGCAACAATCTTCTTTGCGGACCAAAGCAAATGAGGTTCGCGTTTGTTGAAAAGCACCGCAATAGCCTCCCCACTGAACGGCTTTGCCGGATTGTGGATGTCACCTCACGTGGCTACCGGGCTTGGCGCAATCGGCCCGCCAGTCCACGCCAACGTGAGGACATGGTTCTGCTGGCCCACATCCGGGAGCAGCATCGCCTGAGCCTGCAAAGCTACGGTCGACCGAGAATGACCGAAGAACTGAAAGAGCTGGGGCTGGACATTGGCCACCGTCGCGTGGGGCGATTGATGCGCCAGAACAGCATATCCGTCATCAGAACCCAGAAATACAAGATCACGACGGACAGCAACCACAGTTTCAACATTGCGCCCAATCTGCTAAACCGTGACTTTACGGCGGATCGGCCCAATCAAAAATGGGTGGTCGATATCAGCTATGTCTGGACACGCGAGGGCTGGCTCTATCTGGCCGTGGTTTTGGACCTGTATTCCAGGCGTGTCGTTGGTTGGGCCCCCTCTCATCGATACTGCGTATCGACTGTCGGGCAGTGGTCAGCAACCGGATGAAGCGCGACCTTGCGATCCGGGCGCTGAACATGGCCATAGCCCTGCGCAGGCCGCCCAGAGGGTGCATCCACCACTCTGACCGCGGCGGCCAATATTGCTCGCATGATTATCAGAAACTTCTGCGCCAACACGGCTTCGAAGTATCGATGAGCGGTAAGGGAAATTGCTATGATAATGCTGCGATGGAAACCTTCTTCAAAACCATCAAGGCGGAGCTGATCTGGAGGCATTCATGGCCGACACGCAGGGCTGCCGAAATCGCCATCTTCGAATACATCAACGGATTTTATAACCCGCGCCGGAAACACTCGGCGCTAGGCTGGAAAAGCCCCTTGGCTTTCGAACGAAAAGCCGCCTAAATGAGCACCCGGGGCGGAACAAAAACGTGACAGGTCCAAAATCTATCGTTTCATAAAGGAAGGCCGAGGCTCAAACCTCAGCCTTTTGGCAGGTCGGGAGCCAAACTCACCTCGCGGTCTTGCGCATAATCGGCAACACCCACCAAAACAATACTATAGCTTTGCACATCATGCCAAACGCGAATCAGCTGTTCTGGACAAATAATCACTGTCACCGATGAACACCGCGACTAACGTCGGCCCCGCTTTCAGTACTTGAGATTTCTAGGCCCCACCTGGCCCTCAGATCCTGTGATCAGCGTCGGTCGCAGCCTCAGTGACAGCCAGTAGATCAGCGGCGTCAACCTCTAAGGCGCGCGCCAGCACAATCAATTCGATAACATCGATCCTCCGCTCGCCGCTCTCAACCCGCGCAACGAATGACTGATGACACTTAAGCCTGCCTGCAAGTTGTGTCTGCGTCAGCCCAGCTTTTTTCCGCGCTGCGATCAATGCGCCGCGGAGCGCCTCATGTCCCGAACTCCTGATTGTTTTTGCCATGTGTCACAAACCCCTTGTGACTGGGCTAATCTACTTTATAGATTATCTAAAAAGTAGATATCCAAGGGTTTCCATGGGCTTGATAGCAAAATACAGTGTTCATTTGGGTGGATCGATGCGGGGGTATACCT
>CAZJUF010000505.1:0-1822 GCA_964549055.1 uncultured Hyphomicrobiales bacterium
TTTCAATCACCTGATTTATTTCTTCCGTTGATTGCTGGGTTCGACCGGCCAGGGCCCAAAAACCAGGCCGTTGACGCAACAGGCGGTTCGGCCTGTTCAGCTTTTATCTTTTTAACAGGAGCTTTTTGTTCGGGTTTTTTGGCTCCGGGAACAAGCCCGAAAAGCTTGTCCAGATCAAGACGTTTGGAGTTCAGTTCGATGATAAATTCTGAACTGTCCTGCCACAGTGCCTGAGCCCGGCCGGAAAACCGTGCTGTATTGCTGCCCTGGCTGATGACTGCCCTGATATCCTCAAGACGAATACCGACAAAAGACGTGGCAATATCAGCTTCAAGTTTTCCAAACAGCTTTCCTTTTGATGTCGGGGTGAAAGGTTTAAAAACGGCAAGCTCGCCAATATCCTGATTGAGGATGACCTTGCCATCAAAGCGCGGCTCCTGATCTGATGTATCAAGAAAACCATCGAAGATAATTTGCTCGTCTTCCTTTTCCGGCACCGTCAATCGCAGGTTCACGCGCCGCACATTTGTATCACTTGTGCGACCGGCCCGCAGTGTAAATTCCTGAACTTGCCCGGCGAAGACCATTTTCCCGTTGGCAGCATACGGCCCCACCAGTGCACGCGCTGAAACGCGTGCATTGATGGAGGATACATCATACGCCACACGGCGCCCGGCATCTCTGAAAAACACCGACCCACCGGTAATGAGAACATCATCAAGGATAATATTTTTAGGATCTATCAACCCGCCAAAATTCGTCTCCGTACCAATTTCCCAGTTGGGAACACCCCGTGCAGAAACATCAAACCGAAAAGTGGGACGCACAAGCTCGACATCGATAAACTGAAATTTCCCGCGCAACAAAGGTGCGAGTGCCAATCTGGCCTTAACCCGCTCGATACTGGCAAGAGGTGCACTATCGGGATCATTGGGCGATTTCACTTCCACCCGGCCAAAACGGATGACCCCACTGGGCAACAGACGAATATCAATCTCTCCATTGATCGTAACCTGACGCCCCAGTATGCGCCCGGCTTCATTTTCAATTTCAGCGCGATACGCTGTCCAGTTGATCAAAAACGGGGCAATAAGTGCGGTGAACAATATCACCACAACCAATCCACACGCGATGAGGAGTGGGTGTTTCAAAGCAAAGCCCTCATTGTTAAACTCAAACTCGCAAAACCAGATCAGGTCAGACGATTCGTTTAAGCTATTCTATCTTTGAATTTAGCCCTTGTGGGTTTTGCTCACAGATTAATTACTTTATACCGCAATTTTTCAACAGAACAGCCGCCATCAAACCTCAAAAATCTTGCCCGGATTGAGAATATTATCCGGATCTAGTGCCTTTTTTATGGCACGCATCACACCGACACCCTCTCCATGTTCTGCTTCAAGATATTTCATCTTGCCCATCCCCACTCCATGTTCACCTGTGCAGGTGCCCTCCATGGCAAGGGCGCGCAAAACCAGACGTTTAAGGAGTTCATCCACGCGGGGTTTTTCTTCCACATTATCGGGGTCAATCATCACAATCAGGTGAAAATTACCATCTCCCACGTGGCCGACAATTGGCGCATACAGGTTATATTTTTTGATATCAGCCCGTGTTTCCTCAACACAATCGGCCAGCCGGGATATGGGTACGCAAACGTCTGTTGCCAGCCCCTTGCGCCCCGGCTTCATGGCAAGGGTTGCCCAGTAGACATCGTGGCGGGCCTGCCATAATTTGTTGCGATCTTCAGTTTTAGTTGCCGTTTCAAACGGCCCGCTGCCAAATTCTTCAGCAATATCACCAAATAATGCCATCTGCTCGG
>CAZJUF010000506.1:0-1790 GCA_964549055.1 uncultured Hyphomicrobiales bacterium
AACATTCGTGCAAGTACTAGTACGTGACAACAACGTCGATCAGGCGCTCAAGGCGCTCAAGAAGAAGATGCAGCGCGAAGGTATCTTCCGTGAAATGAAGCTTCGTAATCACTTCGAAAAGCCTTCGGAGAAAAAAGCTCGCGAAAAGGCCGAGGCCATTCGCCGCGCCCGCAAGCTTGCCCGCAAGAAATTGCAGCGCGAAGGCCTGTTGCCTGTTAAGGGTCGCGGACGTTAGGTTTAATTCACCAAAACGTTTTTTGAGATAAACATCTGCACTTTGGCCACCAGGCCGAACTGATCATGATTGTTGTGGCCAGCTTCGCGCAGCAGTATAAATTCCTTGGGCTCATTGGCCAACTCGAACATTTGTTTCCCCATATCCAGCGGCACCACATTGTCCCTGCCGCCATGAACAACCAGAACCGGCGCTGTCACTTTAGCGATATACTGGTCTGAGCGAAATTGATCCTGCATCAAATAGCGCACCGGCAAGAACGGATAGCGCAAAGCACCCACATTAGCAGCCGACGTAAACGGGCTTTCCAGAACCACCGCTGCGACTTTAACCGCTGCTGCCAGTTGCGTCGCCACAGACGTTCCCAGGCTTTCACCAAAGACAACAATGTTTTCAGGCTTTAAATCCTGTTTAAGCAGATAATCGTAAACCAGACGACTATCAGCTATAAGTGCTTTTTCGCTCGGCCGTCCACTGCTGCCGGCAAAGCTGCGATACGCGGCAATGAAAAACCCATAGCCCAGAGCCTGATACTTGCCCAGACGCTCAGCTCGATTGATCAGCCCCGCACCATTGCCATGAAAATACAATATGGTGGGCTTGCCCTCAGCGGCGCGTGCATACCAGGCAATCAGCCGCTCGCCATCGGGCGTTTCAAGGACAATTTCTTCAATATTTTTCAGCCCCGCCTCAATCGGTGCCACCCGTTCAGGCGAAGGAAAATACTGCAACTTGCGCTGAAACAGGTAGGCTGCAAAAACCACAGCTGCATAAATTACCAAAACCAGCCCGACGTAGTTTACCAATGTCCGCATCTCATGTTTCTAGCCTGGAGCGTAAATTCAGTTATCAGTTTCTTCAAAAATATGAACATCGCGCTGGGGATAGGGCATGGAAATACCGGCCTTATCGAACGCCAGTTTGGCTTGCTTGGTATAATCGCGCACCACCTTGCCATAATCAGCCCGGTTGACCCAAACCCGCAGTTCCAGAATAACCGCACTGTCACCCAGGGAGGAAACAAAGGTGGTCACGCCCTTGTCTTGCAGTACGCGATCATCACCCTCGGCAAGGCTTTCCAGAACGCCAGTTGCCTGATCAATATCATCATCATAAGAAATACCGATAATAATCCGCACCCGGCGCGTGGGATTGCGGGTGTAATTGGTAATGGTCGAACTCCAGATCTGATTATTGGGAGCGACAACAAAAACACCGTCGGCGGTTTTCAACTCGGTCGAAAACAAACCAATCTCGGTAACTTCACCACTAATAGCCCCGGCGACAATAAAATCACCGAGCTTGAACGGCCGCAAAAACAACAACATCACACCGGCGGCAATATTGGCCAGCATACCCTGCAACGCCAGACCGATAGCCAGACCAGCAGCACCAAGTACGGCAATAATGCTCGTTGTCTGAACACCAAAGCGCGCCAGCACAGCTACCACCACCAAAATCAAAATCGAATATTTGACCAGCTTGGCAAGAAATGGCTCCAGCGTATCATCGAGATTGGGAATACGGCGCAGACTGGCAATAGCGCGGCGTTGCG
>CAZJUF010000507.1:0-1777 GCA_964549055.1 uncultured Hyphomicrobiales bacterium
GGTAAGTTTGAAACGAGCCATGTCTGCGTTTGATTTTGGTGATGAATGTAGGCGACCCGGTTATAGTTGAAATTTACCGGTACAAAGAAATTATTTGCTATAAAATGACGCATACCGAGGCTGATTTTTTGGGTGATGGCGAAACATATGGGTAGCGACAAAAACATCCGGGATGCAGACAGGGATTCCATGCATATCCTGCCGCTATCCATGTTGCCGTTTGAGACACCAGCCTTAAAGCGCGCCCGGATGATCAAGAATGTCCGCCTGGAAAGCGTTATCGAGATTTTTTCAGAAGAAGATTCTGGCAGCGGCCAATTGAGCATCCGCGATGTTGGTCAGCAATTCGGCTGGCCCGAGCATGAAGCTCACCCGGATCTGGTGCTGCTCCGAAAATTGGTGCTTTTGCCAAGCTTCGATGTTTACAGCCTTCGTATCTTGTTGCGTCAGCAAGGCATCAGGGTCGAAGACAATGATGCTCTTAAACTTTCACCGCAAAAAACCAAAGACCTGACCGAATATATGACCGGCTTTACCCATGCGCTGATCAAGGAAATCTATGGGTCAAGCGATGTCGATATTAGTGATTTTGGCGATATCATTAAATTATTCCGTGACCCTGACGTCAGCAAGGCCAAAGCGAAACTTGATATCATGGCCAAGAAACTGGGCATCGGCCTTGGCGAAATACCGACATTTCTGGAGGACTACGGTGATATTTTCCTGTCCCTGTCCTATTACCGGCAGAGCCTTGATGAGATAGAACCGGTCATCGAAGAATTTCTCACGTCCATGGATGAAATTCGCGGCAACTGGCAGTTGAAGCAGGATAAAAATCTGATGAAAACCTGCGATATGCTGCAGGCGACCATAAACGAGCTGATGGCCGAAATTACCGGTCGGTTCGAAAACTTCGAACAAGGCACCAAGGAATTATGGAATGACATCTCGGCCAAGCGGTTCCAACGCGTCAAGACCCTGATCGAGAGTTACCACACGACCATCGGTGGTGTGCTGTGCGCCTTGAGCGTCAAGATTGACGCCTGGCATACCCTGTTTCCCGGCAAAGGCATCGGTGGTCCGGTCAGGCGGGCCGAATTTATCATGACCGAAATGAAGCAAGGGATCGAAAATATTCCGAAAATCGAATCCTCGGCGCCCATGCTGGCTGGTCTTGGTGATGACGAAGAGGAAATAGCTGAATAGAACAAATTCAGCCCAAACGGGTTCCGGCAGGCAGGTCAAATCCGCGCAGGAAATCCTCTGCTGCCATGGCGCCCCGGCCCTGCTTTTGTACCCGCTGCACTTTCAAAGAGTGCTCACCACAGGCAATGGTCAACTGGTCATCAAGCACCGTTCCCGCTTTGCCTGATTGTTCGCACACATCGGCGGCCAGCACCTTGATCCGCTTGCCCGCGTGTTCAAACCAGACGCCTGGCCAGGGATTGAGCCCGCGCACCCGCCGCTCCAGTTCATGGGCCGGCAAGCTCCAGTCCAGGGGGCTTTCATGGCGATCCAGCTTTGCCGCATAGGTTACGCCCTCAAGCGGTTGGGGTCTGGCTTCGAGCGTTCCGTGATCCCGTTCAGCCAGCGCCCGGACAATCATTTCAGGCGCCATTTCGGCAAGGCGGTCGTGTAAGTCGGACGCCGTGGTTTTTGCCGTGATCGGTGTTTTCTGCCGCAGCAGCATGGGGCCCGTGTCCAGGCCTTCGTCCATCTGCATGATGGTGATGCCGGTTTCATCGTCACCGGCGATTATGGCGCGCTGGATGGGTGC
>CAZJUF010000508.1:0-1773 GCA_964549055.1 uncultured Hyphomicrobiales bacterium
CGTATGTGTTTCGTCAACAAGATGGACCGTATTGGCGCTGACTTTTTCCGTTGCGTCGAGATGATCAAGGACCGGCTTGGTTCGGTGCCGCTGGTAACGCAATTGCCGATTGGTTCTGAATCCGAATACATAGGTCTGGTTGATCTGATTTTGATGAAGGCGATTGTCTGGAAAGATGAAAGTCTTGGTGCTGAATTTGAATATCTTGATATTCCAGCTGATCTGAAAGATCAGGCCGATGAATATCGCACCATGATGGTCGAAGCTCTGGTTGAGCTTGATGATGATGCCATGGAAGCCTACCTCGAAGGCACTGAGCCTGATGAGGCAACGCTTAAACGCCTTATCCGCAAGGGGACACTGGAGCAGAAATTCGTTCCTGTTCTCAATGGTTCAGCTTTTAAGAACAAAGGTGTTCAGCCGCTTCTTGATGCCGTCATTGACTATATGCCAGCACCTACTGATGTGGCTGACATTAACGGTATTGATGTTAAGACTGAAGAAGAGATTTTCCGCAAATCATCCGATGATGAGCCTTTTTCTGCTTTGGCCTTCAAGGTTATGAATGATCCGTTTGTCGGATCTTTGACTTTCGCCCGGGTTTATTCCGGCGTCATTGAAACCGGTTCAAATGTCATGAACTCGGTTAAAGACAACCGCGAACGTGTGGGTCGTATGTTGCAGATGCACGCCAATTCGCGCGAAGATGTAAAAGAAGCGCGCGCTGGTGATATTGTGGCTTTTGCCGGACTTAAAAACACCACGACGGGTGATACGCTGTGTGATCCACTGAAACCAGTTATTCTTGAGCGCATGGAGTTTCCTGATCCGGTGATTGAAGTTGCTGTTGAGCCCAAGACCAAGGCTGACCAGGAAAAAATGGGTACAGCTCTGGCACGTCTGGCCAAGGAAGATCCATCGTTTCGGGTTTCATCTGATAATGAGAGCGGCCAGACCATCATTAAAGGCATGGGCGAATTGCATCTCGACATTATTGTTGATCGCATGATGCGCGAATTTAAAGTTGAAGCCAATGTGGGTGCGCCGCAAGTGGCGTATCGCGAAACCATTACGCGCGCTACCGACATTGATTATACCCATAAGAAACAATCCGGTGGTTCGGGCCAGTTTGCCCGCGTTAAAATGACCATTGAGCCGGGCGAACCTGCTTCGGGTTTTGTTTTCGAAAGCAAGGTTGTGGGTGGTAATATTCCTAAAGAATATATCCCCGGTGTTGAGAAGGGTGTGGCAAGTGTACTTGGTGCCGGTATTTTGGCTGGTTTCCCAATGCTTGATATTAAAGTCACCCTCAATGACGGCGCTTATCATGATGTTGATTCATCGGTCATGGCTTTTGAAATCGCGGGGCGTGCAGCTTTTCGCGAGGGAGCCCAGAAGGCTGGTCCCAAATTGCTGGAACCGATCATGCGGGTAGAAGTTGTGACACCTGAAGATTATATGGGCGATGTGATTGGTGATTTGAATTCACGTCGCGGACAAATCAGCGGAACCGAGCAGCGCGGTGTGGCGACAGTCATTAATGCCATGGTGCCGTTGGCGAACATGTTTGGTTATGTGAATAACCTGCGGTCTATGTCGCAAGGTCGGGCACAATATACCATGCATTTTGATCATTATGAGCAGGTGCCTCAGGCGGTTTCTGATGAGGTTCGTGCCAAGCTGGCATAGTTATTTAAGAAGTAGATTGGAGAGCCATCATGGCGAAAGAGAAGTTTGAACGTAATAAGCCCCATTGTAACATTGGAACGATTG
>CAZJUF010000509.1:0-1765 GCA_964549055.1 uncultured Hyphomicrobiales bacterium
CGCAGCGAACGACTAGCGAGCAAAGCCGAGCGCAGGCTGCGCGCCGCTTGAGCGCTACTAAAAAGCAGCTACTAAAAACAACTACAATCACCCTAACCCACTTATTCCGCTGCGAGTTTATGCACTCTCGATTGCGCGATCAGGGCGCGCAGGGCTGCCGGTTTTACCGGCTTGTTGAGAATTGCGACACCTTCCAAACGCGCTTCATCGCGGCGCGCCTGTGATCTGTCTGCGGTTACCAAAATTGCGGGCAACTCGTGGTCAAGGGTGGCGCGCAATTGTTGAATGAGGTCAATGCCATTGGCGTTGGTGAGATGATAATCGGCAAGCAGAATGTCGGGAGCGCGACCGGCTTTTTGTATTTCCTTTGTTGCATCTTCAAGGTCCCTGCCCGACAGAACATTGCATCCCCACCCGGTTAGCAGGGTTTCCATGCCGTCGAGAATTGATTGTTCATTATCAATACAAAGTACGGTGAGGCCCTCAAAATCTGTGGTTTTGGTGCGCAGATCGGCCGTCTGGCGCTTGGCGGCGGGAACGAAGGCTGCCAGGGGTAACAGAATTGAAAACACCGATCCTTTGTCAGGCGTGGATTTGAGTAAAATCTGGTGATCGAGCATTTCAACAATACGTTCAACGATAGACAGACCCAAACCAATTCCCGGGGTGAAGCCGACGGCACTGTCAAGGCGCTGAAACTCACCAAAAATCAATGTCTGCTTATCTTCGGGAATGCCGAGGCCGGTATCATAAACACCTATTTCAATCATGGTACCGCGGCGGCGGCACCCCACCAGTGCTCTGCCCTCAGGTGTATATTTGATGGCGTTGGAGATAAAATTCTGCAACACCCGGCGCACCAGACGGCGGTCCGTGCGCGCGGCAAGTGAGCATGGCATAAACTTGAGATCTATACCTCTTTCGTCGGCCAGGGGTGAGAATTCAACTTCAAGAGCGCTGAACAGTTCATCTATTCTGAAGGTGGTTCTTTCAGGTTTTAAGGCACCGGCATCAAGACGGGAAATATCGAGCAAATCACTGAGAATTTCCTCAACTGCCTCAAGCGATGCATCTATATTGCGGGTAAGCTGGCCTTCCAGCCCGGCCATTTGCCGTTCGCTCAGGCTGGTCGTATACAATCGCGCGGCGTTGAGTGGTTGCAGAATATCATGACTGGCGGCGGCAAGAAATCTGGTTTTGCCAATGTTGGCCTGTTCGGCATCGCCCTTGGCCTTGGCCAGCGCCACATTGAGACTGGTCAGTTCCCTTGTGCGCTCTCTTACCCGCCGCTCCAGGGTTTCATTGGCACGCTTCAGGGCTTCGGCGGCTTCAACGCGCTGGGTAATGTCGCCATATGTCATCACCAGGCCGCCATCGGGCATGGCATTGGTGCGGACCTCAACCACGGTTCCGCTGGTGATGACATGTTCCTGAAAGGTTTCCATGGTGACCACATATCTCTGGATACGGTCAGACACGAGGTCTTCAACGTCCCCTGGACCAAGATCACCGTTTTCGGCACTGAAACGGACTATTTCCTGCAACGGCACGCCCACGCGACCGATATCCTGAGGCAGGTTGAGCAGGTCGCGAAATTGACGGTTCCAGCAGATCAGACGCAAGTCCTTGTCAAACACGGAGATGCCCTGGCCCACATGGTCAATGGCTGATTGCAGCAGGTCACGATTGTACTGGATTGCGGCAGATGCATCATCGAGCAGTTTCATCGCACCGCTGGTATCGAGACTGTTGCGCTCAATCAACA
>CAZJUF010000510.1:0-1763 GCA_964549055.1 uncultured Hyphomicrobiales bacterium
TTTTACATGGGTGGCACGCGCGAAAATGTAGATGATCTGGCGGAATTTGAGCGCTTGCCGGGATGTTGCGGCATCAAGGTGTTTGCCGGCTCCTCCACCGGTAATCTCCTGGTCGATGATGATGAAAGCCTTGAGCGTATTTTGAGCACGATCAACCGGCGGGCGGCTTTTCATTCGGAAGATGAACAAAGGTTGATTGAGCGCATGGACGTGCGCCGCCACAATGATCCTCACAGTCATACCGAGTGGCGCGATAATGAAGCGGCTTTAAAGTGCACGAAGCGACTGGTAAACCTGGCCTATAAAACCGGTGCAAATGTACATATTCTGCATATCTCAACGGCGCAGGAAATTGAATATTTGCGTGATCACAAACAAGTGGCAACGGTTGAAATGACGCCGTCTCACCTGACGCTGTTTACGCCTGATGCCTATAATCAATTGGGAACCTATGCACAGTTAAATCCACCCATCAGGGATTTGGACAACCAGAATAGATTATGGTGGGGTCTTAATGCTGGCGTCACAGATGTATTGGGCTCGGATCATTCGCCGCACACGCGCGAAGAAAAAGACCAGCCCTATCCTAATTCACCTTCGGGAATGCCCGGCGTTCAGACCCTGGTGCCGGTGATGCTCGATCATGTGAATGCCGGTCGTCTGTCGCTCGAACGTTTTGTCGATCTCAGCAGTCATGGTCCCCAGAGAATTTTTGGTATTGCCGGCAAGGGTCGCATTGCCGCAGGCTATGATGCGGATTTTACTATTGTTGATATGAAATCGACACGAACAATTGAAGAAGACTGGATAGAGAGCACCTGTGGCTGGACACCGCTTGCGGGCAAACGCGTTAAAGGCTGGGTGCGCGGCACTGTTATTCGCGGTCACCGGGTGATGTGGGACGATGAACTGATTGGTGCTGCCGGTGGTGAGGCTTTGAAATTTTGGTGAGGATTTTCGATCATGGTAACTAAAACCGTCATAACGTGCGCTTTAACCGGGGGTATGGAAAATGCCCATATGAACCCGGCCATTCCGGTGACACCGGCACAAATTGTGCAATCAGCGCTTGAGGCTGAACGTGCCGGGGCGGCTATCGCTCATATTCATGTGCGTGACCCTGAAACCGCAAAACCATCGATGGAGTTGTCGCTTTATCGTGACGTTATGGAGGGGTTGAAACAAGCCAACTCAAAGCTTGTTATTAATCTCACCACGGGTGCTGGCGCGCGATATGCGCCGGGAGGAGTTGATGATCCATCCGCGCCGGGCGAAGGCACAACTTTGACCAGCCCGGAAAAACGCGTGGTCCACATTGAGGAGTTGCAACCGGAAGTCTGTACGCTCGATATCGCCACATTGAATTTTGGCGAATATGTTTTTATGAACACGCCGGAACATTTGCGCCAGATGGCCGGACGCATTCGCCAAGCTGGTACAAAGCCCGAACTGGAAGTGTTCGAGCCGGGGCATTTGCGCCTGGCTTTGAAGATGATTGAAGACGGGTTGATTGATCTTCCGCCAATGTTTCAATTGTGTTTGGGCATTCCGTGGGGTGCACCGGCAACGCCTGAAACGGTTTTGTATATGAAATCGATGTTGCCGGAAAATACTGCGTGGTCGGGCTTTGGTATCGCAGCTACGCAATTTCCTATGGTGGCGCAGATGTGTATTGCCGGTGGTCATGTGCGTGTCGGGCTTGAAGATAATATCTATTTGTCACGCGGAGTGCTGGCGTCAAGCAATGCGGTTCTGGTTGAGCG
>CAZJUF010000511.1:0-1760 GCA_964549055.1 uncultured Hyphomicrobiales bacterium
CCTAAAATTGTTAATAACTTTTGCGTATTTAGTGGATTTTATTCATAGAATACGCTTGAAGCGGGACTAATGATGATTGTGGATCAAATCCTTATCATCCTGATTGCCAAATTCAGGCTGGATAGTAACATGTTCAATCCCCATGTTATGAGCAATTTCCTTAATCTGTTCAAGCTGCGATTCGAAAACAGAAATAGACTGGTCTTTTTTTAAATCGATGTGCGCTTCCATGTTGACTTTGTTGTCCGTCAGCTGCCATAAATGCAGGTGATGCAGATTTTTGATGCCTTCAATGGCTTCAATCCTTTCGGCCAATTGTTCACAATCGATGTCGCCGGGAGAAAATAGCATGATGATATTAATGGATTCAATAAAGAGATTCCAGCTGGAATAGATAAGATAAAGGGCAATCAGCAGCGTCACCAGGCCATCAATCCAATATAAACCAAAGTATTTCATAAGTAAGCCTCCCACAAGTACAGCCGCAGAGGTGAGCATATCGGTAAAAAGATGCAGGTAAGCCGACTTGATGTTGATACTCTCTTTGGCTCCCGACTTAATGAGTAAAACACTGGAACCATTGACAACAATAGAAGCGATGGCGAGCCAGATAACAATCATGGAATTAATGGTGTGAGGATGGATTATCCGGTTTACGGCCTCGAATCCCAGGAAAGCGGCAATAATAAGAAGTGTGACTGAGTTCACAAAAGCAGCAAGAATTTCTCCTCGCTGATATCCGAAAGTGTGTTTCGTAGTATACTTCCTCGCTGATAATTTATAAGTGATATAAGTGATAAGCAGCGAAAGCACATCGCTGAAGTTGTGTAAAGCATCCGAAATTAGCGCCATACTTCCCGACAAAATGCCGCCAATGATCTGAGCTATTGTAATTCCAAGGTTTAAAGCTACGGAGATGAACAGGTTCTTTCCCTTCAATTTTCCGTGATCGTGATGATGATGTTCGCCCATTCGAATAATTTTCTGCAAAATTAGTAAAAAAACCTCCCAGCCGAACCTTTTGTCGCTTGGGCTATGTGAGGTGCTGAATTTGATACCACCTGTCTTTCAAGTTACTACTCAATTTTATAACTTGCAGAGCCCTTAAATTTTCCGCCAGGTTATTAACACTGTATTTAATATCTCATCAATTTATATCCCAATTAAATTTCATTGTTTTTCTTAGGGTACCCAATCCACCTTGCGGTTCTCAATTTAAACAAACGGTAATCCTCCCCATATAGGCTCTCAAGGTAAGGCTCTGCCAAAAAGATGGTATAAAGATAAATCACAATAACGAACACACCTGTAAGTAGAAATGCAAATCCTGATCGTCCGGCGAGGGATATTCCCAAAAGCATCAAAAACCACCCGACAAACTGTGGGTTTCTGCTCCATCTGTAAATTCCTGTGGTAATCAGTTTTGAAATATCCTGTCCGGTTGACCTACGCAACGAACGAAACTCAATCATCCCCATTGGCAATATAATTACCCCAATGACAAATAAAATTGAACCGCCTGCCAGAGCAACTGTTTTATCCATCGTTATTGACCACACGCCATAGTATGATGCCAACATCAATGGTACGTGGTGGAATGCCCACATAGTGTACCAAAGCGAAAGAAGCTTGTTGGAATAGGTTCCTTTTTTGTCATACGTCTTTTTAATTTCAGAAAAAACATAGATACCCAGTAGAACCGAGATGCCTGTTGAAATGTATAAAACCATTAAATCCATAATATTTCTTACCTCCGTTTA
>CAZJUF010000512.1:0-1749 GCA_964549055.1 uncultured Hyphomicrobiales bacterium
TGATACCTCGGGTCAGAGCCAACTGTGTGATGGCCGTACGGGCGAGCCTTTCGACCGTATGGTGACAGTGGGTTACATCTATATGCTCAAACTGCATCATCTGGTTGATGATAAAATCCATGCCCGTTCGATTGGCCCATATTCGCTTGTTACCCAGCAGCCGTTGGGTGGTAAGGCACAGTTTGGTGGCCAGCGCTTTGGTGAAATGGAAGTGTGGGCGCTTGAAGCTTATGGTGCTGCGTACACCTTGCAGGAAATGTTGACAGTCAAGTCGGATGATGTCGCCGGTCGTACCAAGGTTTACGAATCGATTGTGCGTGGCGACGATGGCTTTGAAGCCGGTATTCCCGAAAGCTTCAATGTTCTGGTCAAGGAAATGCGCTCACTCGGCTTAAATGTGGAACTGGAACAACCGTCTACTCAGGCGGATTAAGTCAAGGTCCCGGTATAAGTTTCGTTAGATAGTTGAAGATCAAGGTGCTTCGTTCAGTTCAGGTGAATTTTCACTGAAAATGAATGCAGCCGATTAAAGGAGAAAAACTCATGAACCAAGAGGTCATGAACGTATTTAATCCAGTAGGCCAACCGCAGACTACTTTTGACAGCATCAGAATTTCACTGGCAAGCCCGGAGAAAATTCTGTCGTGGTCATTTGGCGAGATCAAAAAGCCCGAAACCATCAACTACCGGACCTTCAAGCCGGAGCGTGACGGTCTTTTCTGCGCGCGAATTTTTGGCCCGATCAAGGACTATGAATGCCTGTGCGGCAAATACAAACGCATGAAGTTCAAAGGCGTTATCTGCGAAAAATGTGGCGTTGAAGTCACCTTGTCGAAAGTTCGGCGCGAGCGCATGGGTCATATTGATCTGGCTGCTCCGGTGGCGCATATCTGGTTTTTGAAATCGCTGCCAAGTCGCATTGGTCTTTTGCTCGACATGACGCTGAAAGAGCTGGAGCGTGTGTTGTATTTCGAGAACTTCATTGTTCTCGAGCCCGGTCTCACGTCCTTGAAGGAGCATGAGCTTTTATCCGAAGAACAATATCACCAGGCTCAGGATGATTTCGGTGAAGACAGCTTCACTGTCAGCATCGGTGCTGAAGCTATTCGCGAAATGTTGATGGCGCTGGATCTGGAGAAAATCCGTGATGATCTACGTGTCGAAATTGCTGAATCGACTTCTGAACTCAAGCCCAAAAAGCTGGCCAAGCGCCTGAAAATTATTGAAGCCTTTATTGGTTCAACCAACCGCCCGGAATGGATGATCCTCACGGTTGTGCCGATTATCCCACCAGAGTTGCGCCCCCTGGTGCCGCTGGATGGTGGCCGCTTTGCCACGTCTGATCTCAATGATCTTTACCGCCGGGTTATTAACCGTAACAATCGCTTGAAGCGTTTGATGGAACTGCGTGCACCTGACATCATTATTCGTAATGAAAAGCGGATGTTGCAGGAATCTGTTGATGCATTGTTTGATAATGGCCGTCGTGGTCGCGTCATTACCGGTGCCAACAAGCGTCCGCTGAAATCCCTCTCTGACATGCTCAAGGGTAAACAGGGCCGCTTCCGCCAGAATCTGCTGGGCAAGCGCGTCGATTATTCCGGCCGCTCCGTTATCGTGGTGGGACCGGAGCTGAAACTGCATCAGTGCGGCCTGCCCAAGAAAATGGCGCTGGAGCTGTTCAAGCCGTTTATTTATTCGCGACTGGAGGCCAAAGGCCTGTCGTCGACGGTTAAACAGGCGAAAAAG
>CAZJUF010000513.1:0-1749 GCA_964549055.1 uncultured Hyphomicrobiales bacterium
CAGGCGGTTTGCTTTCTGTGGCACTTTCCCTGAAGTCACCTTCGCCGGCCATTAACCGGCACCGTTCTTCCGTGGTGCCCGGACTTTCCTCTCCCGCATAAATGCGGCAGCAGCCATCCAGCCATCTGAACAGGCTGTGAATAATATATTTTTCGTCTAATAGACAGGAAAAAGAGCGAAAGGCGGTGAAAAGATCATTTAAGACCGGCAGATAATTCACCAAGCGACTTGCGAACAACCTCTATGGGATCACTGAATTTAAGACCTATGAATTCGCCCGCACACCAGACGACCCTGCTATTCAGCGTGACCTGATTCTTTATTTTGACGGAAGCTTCCGTACCGCTGGCCAAAGGCAGAGGCAGTTTCAAGCGCACACCCCCCAGGGAAATATCATAAAGCATGGCCCGGAATTCAAATTCCCCCACATATAATGTGGCTGGCCAAACCACGGTTCGCCGATGGTTGACGCGCATGCATTTCAAGGCGTGACGAATATTATCCAGCTTAATAGCGTCTTTTTCCGCGTCTCTTTTCGCAGTCGAAACAGACATACATTGCTCCCTTGCTCACAAAAGCGGCAAATTAATCCCATCAGTATGAAACAGAGAGATTGACAAAGTTTTAATAGCTGAATTAATTTTTGATAAAATTAACCCTCTTCTTGCCTTTGGGGTCAAACTCAGGCACATTGCACAACAAATACGTATTTAGCCCACTTAACTATTGGACGTTAAGAAATGATCAGAAGAACCATAACAACAGTACTCATGAGCGGATTAATTGCCGGATTGGTTGCCGGTTGCTCAGGCAGTGATGAATATATATTTGACCTTGGCCCCGCCGGACCCAATACGGAAAAAACCCTGAAAAACCTGCCCGAAGGTCTGTTGCCCGACAAAACCAAAGCCCGCCATTCCAGCGAAACCCTCGCCCCGGATCAATGAAGGCCGCGTAATTCTTCCAATATAGCCAGACATTCCTGATCAGGCTGGCCCGCACTATCAGCAGGGCGGAAATGTTGTTGAAAGGCCCTTAGAACGGCCTTTGTTTGAGAATCCAGCTTGCCCGTAACCTTAATATCATAACCAAAATCCACCAGATTTTGTTGAACAACGGAAATATCCCGCCAATTCTGACCGAGGGACGGATCATCCCCCTTGGGCCATAAGCCGATGCCTTCCGACGCCAGATAGCGCCAATCAAACAGCTCCCCCGGATCACATTTGCGCATTGGTGCCACATCGGAATGGCCCAGAATATGCCGTGGCAGAATGTCATGGCGGGATAAAATATCTTTGCACAGCTCCCCCAAGGCTGTCATCTGTGCCATAGGAAAGGGGCGATAATTACCCTTATACCCCGGCCCGTCATGGCCCGGATTGACCAGTTCAATCCCAATGGACAGGCCGTTAATATCACGGTCCTCCGCCCATGACGACACCCCCGCATGCCAGGCCCGCTTATGCTCAGCCACCAGAGAAAATACCTGCCCGTCTTCCTCTATCAGATAATGGGCGCTCACTTTTGCCGCCGGATCACATAATCTGTCCAATGCCGCCTGCCCTGTGGCCATGCCGGTATAATGCAGGATCAGATATTTGACTTTTGCCCCCGCCGGCCGATCATCGAAATTTGGTGAGGGATGAGAAATCATGGCAAAAGCTCCCTGACCACCTGCCGTTGTTTCCACCAGTCGCGTAAGTGAATAACCGCCAGCCCCAACATCGTCAGGCTCGCCCCGGCCAG
>CAZJUF010000514.1:0-1742 GCA_964549055.1 uncultured Hyphomicrobiales bacterium
AAGCCCTTGACGTCAAGGGGCCGCTGGTGGGCTTTGAAATCCTGCTTGAGAATATCCCCTTTCCAAAGGGCCGGGGCGGCAACAGCCGAGGACCACTGAAAACATCTGATTTTCAGGCCGTGGAACGGGATTTTGCCTTTGTGGTGGACCGGGGCCTTGCTGCGGCGGAACTGATCAAGGCGGTACGGACCACCGACAAAAAGTTGATCAGCGAGGTTACCCTGTTTGATGTCTATGTTGGCCCTGGCATCGGGGAAAACCAGAAGTCTCTGGCCCTGAATGTAAAATTACAACCGACGGACAAGACATTAACAGAGGAAGAAATTGAGCAATTCTCATCAAAGGTTATTGCCAATGTAGAGAAACGATGCGGCGGGGTTTTACGATAAATTCAACCCCTGCTTGCTCATTTTAATGTTTTTTTAAAGTCGGCCCCTTACAGTATTCGTCAAAAGCGTAATCTTAAGTACAGGTATAAATGGCCAAAGAAGAAAAAGATATCAAAGTACCGTTAAAGACGAGGTTAAATGCCTGGTGGAATGGCTATGACCTTGATGACGTGAAAGAGCTCCTTTTAGCCCGTCAAAATGGCGGGGACGCGCCTGAAAAAACGCCTGCTTCCCCTGTAGAGATTGATAAACCGGACGTTGAAGACAGCATTTCCGCTCTGAAATGGGATGAGCTTAGAATGGAAATGAGCCAGTTGATCTGGGGGGATGGCTATTGCGGTCCCGGCGGCAAAGAACATATTGAAAAAATGTGTAAACTCCTAACCATGAATTCAGAAATGAGCGCCATTGTGGTCGGGGCTGGCCTTGGGGGTCCCGCGCGGGTACTGGCCGAGGAATTCGGGGTCTGGATCACCGGTTATGAGCTATCAGAAAATCTGGCTGAACGGGGCATGAAAATGTCCACAGATATGGGCCTTGCCTCCAAAGCCATCATTCGCCACATTGACCCGGAAAAAGCAGAACCTTTTGACCGGCGTTTTGACCGGGCTTTTTCCAAAGAAGCCCTGTATAATTTTCCCGACAAGCCAAAAATTCTCAAAGACACTTTTGACACCCTGAAAGACGGCGCCCTGTTCCTGATCACGGATTATACGCTGACCGATGTCTCGGCCATTGAAAATCCGGACGTACAGAAATGGCTTAGTCAGGAAGCCACCCGGCCCTTCCCCGTGACCGCCGCCTATATGCAGAAGACTCTGGAAGATATTGGTTTTGTCATCCGGGTGAATGAGGATATTTCCAAGGAATATATTGACCTCATTGAAGGTAGCTGGTCAAAGGCCGCCACCGTAGCCGAACATCTGGCCGCAAAGGGAGAAGAAGGCGTAAAAGCCATAAAAACCCTTATGGAGGAAGCCGAACATTGGGCACTCCGGGCCAAACTCCTCAAAGACGGCCATCTGCATGTATGGCGGTTTCTGGCTAATAAACCGGCTGAGGAAATCCGCTAAGATCACCTCCCTCATTATCCCCTTGTATTCCCCCGCCAATGAATGATAAAAGCCCTGTCATGACAGAGCTAGATAAAATCAGAAATTTTTCCATCATTGCCCATATTGATCACGGAAAATCCACCTTGGCTGACCGCATGATCCAGCATTGCGATGGCCTGACCGACCGCGAGATGAAGGATCAGGTGCTTGATAATATGGATATTGAGCGCGAACGGGGGATCACCATCAAGGCCCAGACCGTCCGCCTGACCTACCGCGCCCATGACGGGGAGGACTA
>CAZJUF010000515.1:0-1729 GCA_964549055.1 uncultured Hyphomicrobiales bacterium
GGGTTTGAGTGACAAGGTTTTTCCTTGTCTCTCGTGCCGCGTAACTCGTCACTTGAATTTAAAGGTAAAGTAAATGAGCAAGAATCAGAATATCCGCATCCGTCTCAAGGCATTTGATCATCGTCTGATCGATCAGTCCGCGCGTGAGATCGTGGAAACAGCAAAGCGCACCGGCGCACAGGTCAAAGGGCCTATTCCCCTGCCGACCAAAAAAGAGCGCTTTACCGTGCTGATTTCTCCGCATGTCAACAAGGATGCGCGCGATCAGTATGAGTTGCGTACGCATAAACGACTGATGGATATTGTTGATCCAACAGACAAAACGGTAGATGCCCTGATGAAGCTGGATCTGGCTGCAGGCGTTGATGTTCAAATTCAGCTGCAATAAGTAACCTGGAATTGAATGACTGGAATTTAACGGGCATTTAACCGGGAACTGGAGTTAAGAAAATGACGATTGGTGTAGTGGGTCGCAAAATTGGAATGACACGAGTCTTCACAGAGGACGGGGTTTCCCTGCCTGTGACGGTCATCGAAGTTGAGCCTAACAAAGTGACTCAGGTCAAAACAGGTGAGACAGACGGCTATTGTGCGGTGCAGGTGACAACCGGCAGTCGCAAGGCCAAACGGGTGACGAAACCTATGGCCGGGCATTTTGCCAAAGCCGGGGTTGAAGCCGGACGTGGTCTGTGGGAATTTCGACTGGATGAGGGTGAAGGCGAAGATCTTGAACTCAAGTCCGAGATCAAGGTGGACATGTTTGAAGCCGGGCAAAAAGTGGATGTAACCGGAACCAGCATTGGTAAAGGTTTCGCAGGTGGTGTTAAACGTCACCATTTCGCCATGCAGGACGCCACCCACGGTAACTCGCTGTCACATCGTGCGCCGGGTTCCATCGGTCAGTGTCAGACGCCGGGTCGCGTATTTAAAGGCAAGAAAATGGCCGGTCACATGGGTGCGGTGAAACGCACCAGCCAGAATCTGGAAGTGGTGCGGGTTGACGGTGAACGGAACCTGCTGCTGGTTAAAGGTGCGGTTCCTGGCAGCAAAGGCGGTGATGTAATTGTTCGTCCTGCGGTCAAGGCATAAGAGGATACGACGATGGAATTAGCATTAACAACAGCAAGCGGCAAGACGTCAAAGAAAACCGTCGATCTTCCCGAAGCCATTTTTGCCGCCGATTTTAATCAAGATTTGGTGCATCAGGCGGTGACATCCTACCTGGCTGGAGCCCGTTCCGGCACTCGCGCGCAGAAAAATCGCGCCGACGTACGTGGTGGGGGTAAAAAACCATGGCGACAAAAGGGGACAGGGCGCGCGCGTTCTGGTACAATTCGCAGCCCGATTTGGCGCAGTGGTGGTGTAACCTTCGCGGCCAGGCCTCAGGACTTTTCGAAAAAGTTGAACAAGAAGATGTATCGCGCAGCGATGCGTTCAATTTTTTCTGAGCTGCTGCGCAATGAGCGTTTGCTTGTGATTGACGATTTCAAGATGGAAACGCCAAAAACAAAAGAACTGTCGGCAAAGCTGGATGCCCTGGGTGTGGATAAGGTGCTGCTGATTACCCATGATCTGAATGAAGCGCTATTCCTGTCGGCGCGTAATTTATTCAAGGTTGGAATATGTGAAGTGGGTTATATCGACCCGGTCAGCCTTGTGCGCTTTGATAAGGTACTGATGACAGTATCTGCAATCAAGAAGCTTGAGGAGTCATTGGTATGAGTCAGGA
>CAZJUF010000516.1:0-1724 GCA_964549055.1 uncultured Hyphomicrobiales bacterium
TATTTAGTACATTGTTCTCAATTTTATCAATACTAGTTACATCTACAAAAAATAACGGAATTATTGGGAAACACGAATATAGAGTTACACCTGAAGGATTGTATGAAAAAACATTTGCTAATGAAAGTTTAAATAAATGGGAAGGAATTCAAAGCATAAAAGTTGTCGACTCATATGTATATTTTCAAATTTCTAATTATTTATTTCATATTATACCAAAAAATAGTTTTGAAAATGACACCGGATTTAACGATTTCATTGCCATATCTAAAGTTAACTGGGGAAATGTGCATAACAATTAGCTCAAGTGGGATTTCGAGAACAACCAATTTTTTATCCTGTAACAAATGAAAAATATGCGAAAGAAATTGCTACTCAATGGAATATTAAAGATAGTGGTGTTGGGTATGTAACTAAATTTCAAGTGAAAAAAATATTTATGAATAACTATAAAATTGAACAAGTTGGAGCTTCACACCATATGGAGTGGTGGGTTCCCGCAGAAGAACTAAACCAATTAAATGATAATATAGTTGGTTTAATTGAAGTTATTGGTGAGTATCGTAATGAGAACTAAATCGCATAACAAAATGCTCAAGTGGGATTTCGAGAACAGGCATTTTTTTTGCAAAGAACGCAAAAAAATTGCCTGTTCTCGAAACCCCTTAGCTTGGCGAAATACGGTGGCCGTCTAAGTAACTGTTAGAGATACAAATGAAAACATATTGTTGTGACAGAATGAAGAATAAATCTACACTTAATTGTATGGAACACAATAATGTAAATGAATGTCCTGATGTATTAATTAAATATAATAGTAAGTTTGATGAATATGGTTTAAAAATAAATGATGGTGGCTCTTCTGTATTATTGATAAATTTTTGTCCCTTTTGTGGTCTTAAATTACCTGAATCAAAAAGAGATGAATGGTTTAGTGTTTTAGAAAACATGGGGTTTAATGAACCAACAGAAGAAAAGATACCTGATGAGTTTAACTCAAGTGAGTGGTATAAAAATAAAAATCTCTAACAAAATGCTCAAGAGGGATTTCGAGAACACGCACTTTTTTTGCAAAGACCGCAAAAAAACCGCCTGTTCTCGAAACTCCTTAGCTAAGCGTTAGGTAAATATGACAATTAACATTGTAAGAAAAACGTATTTTTTAGTAATTCTAATATTTACTGTGCTTAATCATGGATTATTTTATATGTATCCAGAGACTATGCTTATAGAAGCATCAGATATTATTTCATTAATAGCTGCACCATTCGGACTTATCGCTTTATTTGGGTATGCATTTTCAAAATTTTTTTATAAACAATGGTTCTGGAAGATTATTTCAATAATAATATTAAGTAATGAAATTATTTACGGAACTTACTATTTTATAATTGAATCAAAAATTTTAACTGAAAGTTCATTAATTGATTTATCACAACTTAAAGGTCCATTGATAGCTATTTTAATATTTATTCCATATTATATAGGTATCACAAAATATGCTTTTAATAATAATTACTGGTATAGAGAAATTAATGAAAATGTTACCTAACAAAATGCTCAAGTGGGATTTCGAAACACGGCATTTTTTTTGCAAAGAGCGCAAAAAAACCGCCATGTTCCGAAACCCCTTAGCTCTGCGTTATATTTAAAATGAAAAAGTTCTGTTGCAAGTCTAAAAGCTAAAATCAAAGGACTTTGTCCGGAGCATGATGGTGGCTTTA
>CAZJUF010000517.1:0-1704 GCA_964549055.1 uncultured Hyphomicrobiales bacterium
GCGCGACAAGTTCATGCGCCTCTGCCTGGATACCGGCTTTCGCCGGTATGACGAGTGTAAGCAATCGTTCAAACGACAACGCCTTTGGTTTTAAAAAACCGGATTAATCTAACCTTTACCCTAATACCGCACCATAGCCGCCGTATTGTATTGCGTATGAGGGTTTTATGGGTGTTGAAAAAAAGCCCGACGTGTCAGATTTTTGTAACAAGCTGATCGTCGGCAACTGCCTCGAAGAAATGGACAGGCTACCAGCCAATTCAGTCGATCTGATTTTCGCTGATCCACCCTACAACCTCCAGCTTAACAGTGAATTGCTGCGCCCTGACCATTCCCGTGTCGAGGGCGTGGAGGATGACTGGGACAAATTTGATACCTTCGCATCTTACGACCGCTTCTCACATGCCTGGCTCAGTTCCGCCCGCCGCGTGCTGAAAAACACCGGTGCCTTGTGGGTGATTGGTTCTTATCATAATATTTTCCGCGTTGGTGCCACCTTGATGGATCTGGATTACTGGATTTTGAACGATGTTATCTGGCGCAAATCCAACCCGATGCCGAATTTTCGCGGCCGCCGCTTTACCAATGCCCATGAGACACTGATCTGGGCGGCCAAGAGCGCTGATCAAAAAAAATACACCTTCAACTATGAAGCCATGAAGGCGCTTAACGAAGACCTGCAAATGCGCTCTGATTGGACAATGCCGATTTGCAGCGGTGGCGAACGGCTGAAAAACGAGGCTGGCGACAAGGCCCACCCGACCCAAAAGCCCGAAGCCCTGCTTAACCGCATCCTGCTGGCCACCACCAACCCCGGCGATATTGTGCTCGATCCGTTTTTTGGCACCGGCACCACCGGTGCCGCCGCAAAACGTCTTGGCCGCAACTGGATTGGCATTGAACAGGATGAGACTTATGCCAGTTACGCCCGGGACCGCATTGCCAAGGTAAAACGGCTGGATCCCGACATCGTGGAAACCACCCCCAGCAAACGCTCGTTGCCACGCATTCCCTTTGGCACATTGCTAGAGCGCGGCCTGCTTGAGCCCGGCACCACCTTGTATGATACGCGCAAGCGCCATGCAGCCAAAATTCGTGCCGATGGCACCCTGGTGTGTTCCGACGACAAGGGCTCCATTCACCAGATTGGCGCACGCGTGCAAGGTATTGATGCCTGCAACGGCTGGACCTACTGGCATTTCATGGCCGAAGGCGAACTCAAATCCATCGATATCCTGCGCCAGCAGGTGCGGGCGGAAAACGGGTAGTTTGCCAAACACAGAAATGCTTCTCAGGTTCGCATTTTTTTTGACGTTCAAGCGCAGCGTTGGACTAACGAGCAAGGCGAGTGCAGCCCCAGTGGCGCTTGAACGTTCTTAAAACATGTCGCTTGAGCGCCGCTAAAAAGCAACCCTCAGGCAGCATCAAACAAACTTAGCTGATCGCTTTTTTCCAGCGGGCGTACAAATAAATCCGAGCGCAGTTTCAAACTGCTGCGGTTGAGTTTCAGCCGTTTTGCTGCCATTTCAAAGCGACGGCCAATTGTCCATGCGTAAGGACCGGTGCCGCGCATGCGCTGGCCCCAGGTGGCGTCATAATCTTTACCTTCGCGCGTTTGAGTGACCAGCGACATCACCTTGGCGGCGCGATCAGGCACATGGGTTTCGAGCCAGTCCTTGAACAGGTCACGCACTTCAAGCGGCA
>CAZJUF010000518.1:0-1666 GCA_964549055.1 uncultured Hyphomicrobiales bacterium
AAAAAAAAGAAAATCCGCACGGATATGAAATCGGCCAAATTTAAATTTTCCGAAGGAACCCTTGGTGCCACCATAGTTGGTGTTGTGATGATCACTGGCATGGTGGCTGCTGTGATTTTCGCCAGCAACAATGCAGGCTCAGCGCGAGGTGGTTTTGCCAGCGGAAATAAATACCCGGCCAAGGCCTTTGTCGTTAAACGGCTGGGCTCGCTCAAGGCCAACACGGTAAGTGAGAATATAAATTCCACCAGCGGCCTCAGTGTTGATGTCAATTATGATGAAGCCCGGCAAAAACTCAAATTGAAAATAACCGACCCGTCGGGCAAGCCAATGAAGCGCGTGAGCGTTAATGCGAACGCGCGAAAAGTCGGGCAACAGCAGCAACCCAGGCGCTTTGACTTCAAGGAATATGCAAAAGGCGAATACCGTTCAAATGCCCTGGGCCTGGAAAAAGGCGGTTGGGTTTTGTCGGTCTCGGCCTATGATCTTTATGCCCGAGGTGAAAACAAGTTGCTGTTCCACACCGAAAGACCACTGTTTGTGAAATAACCGGCTATTCTACCAGTGTCCGGTGTTCTCCATTGATGCCCATGGCTCCTGCGCGGGCAGGGCGTCACCAGCTTGCAACAATTCAATCGAGATACCATCAGGCGAGCGCACAAACGCCATGCGACCGTCACGCGGTGGCCGGTTGATGGTAACGCCCTTGTCCATAAGGCTCTGGCACAGGTCATAAATATTATCGACCTCATAGGCGAGATGGCCAAAATTGCGGCCTTCGCCATATTCTTCTCGGTCCCAATTGTAGGTGAGTTCAAGTTCCGAACCGATACCGTCACCGGCAGGGGCTAAGAAAATCAGGGTAAAACGCCCGGCTTCAATCTCCTTGCGCCGGGTTTCCACCAGACCAAGTTTGTTACAGTAAAAATCTAACGAAGCATCAAGGTCGCTGACGCGGACCATCGTATGGAGGTATTTCATTTAGCAGGTTCCATTGTGTGGTTGATGTGATTGCCGTTATGATAACTTGAAACCTCGCCATGGCACCAGAAATAACCGGGAATTACGAAAAAATGACGGTGAAAAACATTGCCGCCAAAATCAAAGAAATGATTGAAGCATCGAACCGTTGTGTTGTTTTTACTGGTGCTGGCATCAGCACGGAAAGCGGTATTCCCGATTTTCGCAGCCCCACCGGTCTGTGGAAAAATAACATGCCGATAGATTTCCGTGACTTCGTTGCTTCTGAAGAAGCCAGAATAGAAGCCTGGCGGCGCAAGTTTGCCCTCGAAAACAAGTTTTTAGCGGCCAAACCCACCAGAGGCCACAAAGCTGTCGCCCATCTGATTGAGATCGGCCGAACTTCCCACGTCATCACCCAGAATATCGATAATCTTCATCAGGCATCCGGCATCAATGACGGACAGATTATAGAATTGCACGGCAACGGCACCTATGCCACCTGCCTCAACTGTCACCAGCGCTGTGAAATGCAGTGGATAGGCGACGTGTTCAGGGCCAGCGGAACCCCGCCCGGGTGCACACATTGTGGCGGTATCGTCAAATCCGCCACCATCTCCTTTGGCCAGTCGATGCCGGAACAAAAGATGCGCGATGCTGAGGCCGCCACTTTGGCTTGCGACCTGTTTATCGTGCTGGGCTCATC
>CAZJUF010000519.1:0-1663 GCA_964549055.1 uncultured Hyphomicrobiales bacterium
TTCTGTTGATAGACCAGTTGCCGCAACATGCACTTCGTACACTCGATGCCATGCACCTTGCCATTGCTCGAAGCATAGGTGTGGAAGCCATTGCCACATCCGACATCATTATGGCGGCAGCTGCCACCTCACTTGAAATGGAAGTGATCCGTTTTGAATAAATTCTTTATAAATGCGCCAAACAAGTCCTTGTATCTGACCCCGACGCTCTTGCTATTGCCGGACACTATGATCAATATTGAATGTGAGACTTGGTATTTTGATACTTTGGCACAAATGGGGGTGGAGCAATGATGTTAAAACCTGAAGACATTCAAGCGTATATTGTTTCAGCGGCCAAGACCCTGCATGCCGATCAGGCCTGGTTGTTTGGGTCCTATGCTCGGGGGGAAGCCACAGATGATTCAGATGTGGATGTATTATTTGTATTGGATAGCGATTTGCCTCGCCCAAAAAGAATCGCTCAGGCATATCGGGTGATGCGTGCCTGGTCAGTGGCGAAAGATATTGTGGTTTACACACCTGAAGAGTTTAAGCGCTGGCGCAATGTTGAAGGCGCGTTGTGCCATAATGTTACCACTGAAGGGATTCGTTATGTCTGATACGCTTGTGCTGGTGCGTTCCTGGATACAGAAAAGTGAACATGGCCTGGAAGCATGTCATCAATTATTACAGGCAGAATCGCCCCTTGGGGATATTATTGCTTTTCATGCGCAACAGGCCGTAGAGAAGTCACTTAAAGGTTTTCTGATTAGCCGTGGCTGCTTTGATTTTCCGAAGACGCATGACTTGGGGCGATTGCTTGATTTGGCGGAATCTATCAAGCCGGAACTGGCGAGACTGGATGACATTATAGAATTGACGCCATATGCCGTGGAAGCGCGTTATCCAGAGTCAATGGATTGGAGCAATGATATTGATGCTGCGGAATATGTGACATTGGCAAAGCAAAGCTGCATTAAAATATGATCGCATGTTGAGGATATATGAAATTGTGGCAGCTTGAAAAAACTGCCGTGGCATAATGATGTGTCATGCACCCAAAATTAACGAACAATGACAAAGGAGGAGATATGATTGATTACCAGGATATCATTACGCTGGAGTCAGGCAAAAGATCGGGACAACCTTGCATCAGAGGGTTGAGAATCACGGTGTATGATGTCCTCAATATGCTCGCCGATGGCATGACGATGAAAGAAGTGATCAGTGATTTTCCTGAAATAAATGAGAAAGATATTTTGGCTTGTCTCTCTTTTGCCGCAGATAAAGAACATAAAATTGCAGTCTGTGCATGAAACTGCTCTTTGATGAGAATCTCTCATTCAAGTTGCGTGCAAGGCTGCAAGATGTTTTTCCTGGCTCACAGCATGTGCGAGAAGGAAAATTTGGAATCATTGAGATTGGCAGGTAGTAATTCTTGTCTAAACAACTCAATAACTCACGCCTCTCAAAAGATCCGTTCAAGGTGGCATATCGGAAGGCGGCAGCATCATTAAACGTGTCGCCACCCACGTTTAACCGGCTTGCCATGCAGGGTCATTACGACTTATGGCAGGCGCGAAGCCGCATAAATCTGGATGACATCAAACGCAAGGCCTTTGCCTGATGAAATGCACGAAACAATTAGAGTAGAAGGCAGCGCAACAGACTGATTTATAAC
>CAZJUF010000520.1:0-1630 GCA_964549055.1 uncultured Hyphomicrobiales bacterium
AAGATGTCAAGCGGTTGACGCTGAAGAAGAGTTTCGCCTGCGTAAAGCTGCAACTATGGCACGAAGAGGCGCGCAGACTTATTTCATTCGCGGAAGCGCGTGCCCTGAAACTGGTGTGAAATAACACTCAGCCAGAACAATTTATGGCAAACCGGGATCTGTTTCTTTCAGGCTTTGGCGTTGGCTCAGGTGTTGCCACCATTGGCTAAGCCGAGGATGTTTTGATAGCAATATTTTGCCCTCAGGCGCTGCCACAAAATAGGCAATCATCGGTGCCAGATGAATATCAGCAAGCGACACACTGTCCCCGGTCAATTGCAGACCTTCTCCGGCAATAGCCTCAAGCACAGTTAATACGACTGCCGCGCTTTTTAGACCTGCCTTGATCTCGTTTTCGTCTGCGGCTTGACCTTGCGATGGTCTGAACACACGATGCGAGAAGACCTGCCGAACCAAGGGCTGATATGCATATGAATCGATGATGGAGATGATTTGCGTCATTCGAGCGCGGTTTTTCGCATCCGTTGGCTGTAATTGCGGCCCCTTAAATGTATCGTCAATATAGCGGGTAATTGCTGAGGTTTCATAGATGACAAAATCATTATGCAACAGCGTGGGGACTCGGCCAAAAGGATGGATATCTAAGTGTTTTGGTAAAATTTCTTCCGCAAATGGATTGACCTCAACTTGATCGTACACAATGCTTTTTTCCGCCAGAACGGTTCGCACAACTCGATTGTAGACGCTGTACCTGTACCCGTGCAGAACTACAGTCATTAATCCGTTATTTTCCTGCCTGCCCGGCGTTGTTATTCTTTACCGTTACAATTCGTCGCCTCAGGTCTGGGCGTTGAGATGATATTGTATCCGGCGTCAACAAAGTGAACTTCACCGGTTACACCACCGGATAAATCGCTTAAGAGATAAACCGCTGCACCGCCTACTTCCTCAAGAGAAACGCTTTTTTGCAAAGGCGAATGTTCTTTTTGAAAATTGAACATGGTGCGTGCATCGCGAATGCCGGCACCGGCAAGCGTGCGCATGGGGCCAGCTGAAATAGCATTAACGCGAATATTGTCACAGCCATAGTCTGATGCGAGATACCTTACGCTTGATTCAAGGGCAGCTTTGGCAACCCCCATCACATTGTAATTGGGCATCACTCTGGTAGAACCGCCATAGGTGAGCGTAATCAACGAGCCGCCGTTGGGCATAAGATGCGCTGCCCGCCTGACCATATCCGTGAACGAATAACAGGAGATCAGCATGGTCTGGACGAAATTTTCGCGGCTGGTATCGGCATAGCGGCCTTTGAGCTCATCTTTATCGGAAAAAGCGATGGCATGAACCAGATAATCCAGAGAACCCCATTCCTGTTTGAGAGTATCAAACACGCTATCAATGCTTTCTTCATCACTGACATCACACGGTAAAACAAGATTACTGCCAAGTTTTTGCGCCAATGGCTTGACCCGGCGGCCAAAGGCATCGCCCTGATAGGTAAAGGCCAGCTCGGCGCCATGTTGATGCAAGGTTTTGGCTATTCCCCAGGCAATTGAGCGCTCGTTGGCAACTCCCATAATGAGGCCGCGCTTACCAGCCATAAGTCCTGGCACGGATATTTCTTTAG
>CAZJUF010000521.1:0-1627 GCA_964549055.1 uncultured Hyphomicrobiales bacterium
ACATCCAGGCTTGGCCACAGGCCGGTTGACAGGCTGTCGCGATAGCCACTGGCCAGTCCGCGTTCGTTCATGGCTTTGATGGAAGGGGAGGGATCGTAGGTCAGGGTGCGTATTTGCACATCAATGCGCCCTTGTTTTTCTTCCAGAATGGCATACCAGACGCGGGCGGTGCCATCATTTGCCGGGATGCCGATAGCGCCCGCATTCAACCATAACCGGGAGGACAGAACTTGTGCAAAGGCGATACCGCTGTGGCCGGTAATCATGCCATCAACGTCTGCTGTAACCATTTGGGCCAGTTTGTCTTCAGCAGATGATGAGGCAAAGATGAATTCATTTATCGATGATGTACCAGCGTGGGTGGCGAGCAGTTTGCGCCCGCCGATTTCAACGAAAACCTGGCGCGGCAGATCGGCCATCCAGCGACGCTGGTCCTGATTTACCTGGCCGGAAGCAAAATTGAACCATTGCACTGACAGCACTTCACATTGTGTGCCGGCATCAAACCCGCAGCCGCAATTGTCCTGGTTTGCCGACAATGCTTCTTCGCAATTGCCCATGATTACCTGAATGCCGCTGTCAGCGATCAGGTCAAGGGTTTCAGCTGGTTCACCGCAATAAGCGATGACATCACCGGTACACAGAATTTCGTCAGGTCCAAAGCCCAGACGTTTGGCTTGTGCCAACATCGCCCGTGTGGCGGCAAGATTACTATAGGGTCCGCCAAAGACTAACAAGCGCTCGCAAGTCATGGTGACAGGTGCAGGCGAGGCATGTCTGAAAGCTGAAGGTAAATCCTGTGTGGTCAATTTCAAATCCCGGTTGAGGCGATAAATCGGCGATCATACACAACACGCAAACAGTTACCACAAAAGACCGGTCACTTTGTCCTGAACCAGTGTGATCCCCACTTTTTATTCCCACATGGCATTTGTTTGGTAGGATCGAGGGAGCGTAACAGTGAGGTGAAAGTTTTTTTACTTGGATAAGTAATTGAAAAATAGCGATAAAAAGGCAGAGATCGAAAATAAATCACATAATACGTAAAAAACTTATTGACACCGTCACGGTATCAGTTATACAAGTAGGTACAGTCAGAAAATTGTGAGCGGCACCGAGCCCCTCCAAACACTCAACAGTCAGATTTATATGAAAAACAACGGTCAGGTGGATTGGGCCGCTGTTCGGCATGCGTATTGCGCGGGCGCTCAAAGGGTTGCGGAAATTTGTCAACAGTACGGAATAACCAAAGCCGGGTTGTATAGCCGTCGCAAAACACAAGATTGGCCCCCGCGCAAAAAAATGTCGGCAACGGCGACAAAAACTTCAAAGCAGATTCGCAAAAGCAAAATCGAGCGGCTTTATCTGCTGCTTGATGGTTTGATGAAGGAAATTGAAATGCAGCCCGTTAGTGCGGTCGATGACGATGGCATGTCAAAAACAGGAACGGCAGATCGTGAACGTTCGGCCAGAACCTTGTCCTCTTTGATCAGAAGCTTTGAAAAAATCAAGGAGCTTGAAGCCGAAGAGATATCGGAAATCAAAAAAACTTATAACGATGGCGTAAATGAAGCAGACGAAAAAGAAGCTGAAACGCTCCGCAATATCTTATACGAAAAAATTGAAA
>CAZJUF010000522.1:0-1620 GCA_964549055.1 uncultured Hyphomicrobiales bacterium
GCGCGGGCAGACGGCTGTGGGTCTCGGGCTTTGGCGGCAAGCAGAAGGTTGAGGGTTCGTCTAACCAGGCTGGCATAGACAACCGCTTTGGCGGTGCCATTACCGGGGTTGAAAGCGGCTCAGGCGGCAGCACCTATGGTGTCTTTGGTGGTTATGCGGTGAGCAACCTTGATCTCGAGTTTAATGCCGGGGATGTTGAGATTGATTCAACCTTTGGCGGTGCTTACTGGAAAATCAGCACCGGTGCGTTCAATGTCAATCTCGCCATTGTTGCAGGTTCCGCTGATCAGGATACCACGCGTAATGTCGGCGGTATTGATGCGCGTGGCGAGACTGACGGCTGGTTCATTTCACCTTCCCTTACAATAGCCACACCAATGGAATTTTACGCCCAGCCGGTGGTATTCAGCGGGCGCGTCAGCTATGCCGGGTTGTTCCTCGATGGCTATACTGAAACCGGTGTCGCCAATCCGCTCACCGTCAGCGACCGCGACGTCCACATTCTCAACACCCGCGCCCAGATTAACGTGCCTTACACAGTTGCCGGCAAGGACGGCTCGCAAACGCGGCTCGATCTACGCGCCGGTGTCGATGCGCAATTTGATGCAGGCTCTGACAATGCCGCTTTGGTGGTTGGTGGTAGCGCGCTTAATTTCTCCGCCGATCTTGATAATGAGGTTGCCGGTTTTATCGGCACCACTATAGCCTTCACCTCAGCCAGCGGCATGTTTAACTTTTCAGCCTCAGGCGAAGTGCAATCGACATTTGACGGCGGCTACAAGGCGATCGGCCAGGTGCGTGGTGCGGTGCGGTTTTAGGGCAGGATTTCGACAAAATCTGAATACCTTCCGCTTGAAGGCTTCGGTAAAGCTGGCAGCTTAAAGACAATAAGAATATAAGGGGCAGGTTTTAAAATCCTTTCTTACGGTATAGGTGACAGATGATTATGCGCCGCGTCCGCCCGCAAGCGCCACCCAACAAACCTTCACGTACGGCCAGTGTTATTCTGGCGGGTCTGATCTTGATTGCCGGTATCTCCAGTGGCTTCAGTTCAGATACGCTTGAAGAGCATCAGGCAAAAAAAGCTGGCCAAAAACCACAGCCGAACAAACAGGTGCAATTTATCTCCACCAACTGGGGGGTTAATTGCCAGCCCCAGGCCAATCGTAAAAAACTTGTCTGTGTGTTGTCGCAATCGATACTCATGGCCAAAACACGTCAGGTGTTTGTGTCTGTATCCATACACCCTGCGCCTGCCAAAACCGCTCCAGCACCCTATATGGCGAGCGTACGCCTGCCCCATGGCCTGGCTTTGACTTCCGGCATTCAGTTTCAGATTGACAAGCAAAAGCCCGGGCGGCTGACGGTTTTTACCAGCAGCCCGCAAGGGGTGTTTGCCCGTATTGGTGTGACCAAAAAATTGTTGTCATCGCTGAAAAAGGGCGGACAGCTGAAAATTTTCTTCCAGGGGCGCAATGGCCGCAAGTTTACCATGTCGATGTCGTTGAAGGGATTTACAGCCGGATTCGAAAAACTCAAATGAGATCTGAGATGCCTGAATATCTCTAACCCATTGTTTTTATTGGCTGGGGACCCAGGATTCGAACCTGGACTTACGGA
>CAZJUF010000523.1:0-1616 GCA_964549055.1 uncultured Hyphomicrobiales bacterium
GGGACCTCTAGATCCACAATCTAGCGCTCTAACCAACTGAGCTAAGGCGGCACATGGGGTGAGGGCTGGATGTTAATGTTTCAACCTCACTTGCACGGTTTACAAGATTGGCCAGCCCTCTTGCAAGCCACATTTTTGATTTAATGATAATTCTTGCACCTAAACATTGCTGATTGGCTTGCCTGATGCAGCAAATAAGGATATTTTCGCGTTATGGGTATCAATTCACCATCGGACATCATTGCCGACATGACGATCGCGCCGACATCAGAAGGCGGGGTCAGAATATTTATTTCTGCCGGAAAAGTCGAAATTCCGATGGATTTTTCTCCTGATGAAGCGCGCGAGATTGCTGAAGAACTGGCTGCCGCCGCCAACCACGCGGAAAAATCGGCCAAAAAGGGGCGGTAGATCGCTCAGGATTGCTCAGCGATGTAACTGGTGATCAAATCAGTCACCTCGTTACACTCTTCAATGGTGTTGTAATAATGCACACTCAGGCGAATGACCTCATTTTGCGGTCTTGCCCTGAGATCCCAGGCTCCACCGTCCAGCTTTATATGTTTGGCAACGACATTTTGCTGTCCGAGGTGTTGATAAAGAGCATCGAGCGGCGTTTTGGTTGACGAAATGGTGACCAGACCTGAACACGGCTCCAATGTTTCACCTATTTCTATGCCTTCGACATTCTTGAGCTTTGCCCGCAAATGCCGTGACACAAGTTCAATGCGCGCTTCGATGTTTTCCATGCCCAGCTGCAAGGCATAATCGACAGCCGTCCCTAGCCCGACCACATTTGCCAGATTTTTTTCGAAAGTCTCAAAACGCGTAGCACCTCTGACAAGACTGATTTCATCATTGGCGCTCAAAGTTGCCCGGTGACCATCAGGAAAACGCGGCCTCAAGCGGTTTTGTGCCTCGGTGGCGACATAGACAAAGCCGGTTCCGCGCGGTCCGCGAAGATATTTGCGGCCCGTGGCAGTGAGGGCGTGACAGCCGATTTCCTTAACATTAACGCAGCGCTGGCCAACACTCTGGCAGGCATCAAGCAGGTAAAACGCGTCACTTTTTTGGTTTATGATGCGTCCAGCTTCAATAACCGGATGAACTGTGCCATTTGAGGTGGCGATATGGGTGAGGCAGACCAGTCTGGTGCGCGCCGACAGGTGTTTTTCGAGGCTTTCGAGGTCAATGACACCGGTTGCATCATACTCAACCACACGAATTACCACAGCTGCACGATGGCGTAGTTCTATCAATGCCATCAACCCGGTTATATATTCTGCCGCGGTGACGATGATTTCGTCACCGTCTTTGAATTCCATGGCCGAGATAATGGCGTGCCAGCCGATGGTCTGGCTCTCCATCAAGGCGATTTCGTCGTGTTTGGCCCCTATCATGGTGGCAATTGACGCATAGGTTTGCGACAATTGTTCGGCCTTTAATTCTGCCGCTGCATGACCACCGACCCTGTCTTCCAGATCGAGAAAATCCTTTATGGTTTCAGTCACAATGGCCGGGCGCAAGGACGCCCCGGCATTGTTCATAAAAATAGCGTGGGCCAGACCGGCGGTATCGGCTCTGGTTTTGTCCAGGGGGAATTCATGCATTTTTGC
>CAZJUF010000524.1:0-1608 GCA_964549055.1 uncultured Hyphomicrobiales bacterium
CCATTCAAAGCGGTCCATCAATACCAGATGAACCAAAAAGATCATAAGACAAGCGAAGCGTTGGACTAGGCCCCAAGGGGGCCGCAGGCTGCGCGCCGCCTGAGCGCCACTAAAAACTGCACCTCTAAAAACTGCGCCAAACGCCCGGCTTAATATCTAAAGCCCGGCTTGCAGGTCACGTACGAAAGCTGTCAATCCGCTTTGGCGCGGCCGGGTCAGGCGTTCGGCCTGGACTATGGCGGTTAGGGATTTTTCGCACTTTTCCAGATCATCATTGACCAGAACATAATCATATTCGGCCCAGTGGCTGATTTCTGCTGAAGCTTTTTGCATGCGCTGTGCCACCACTTCGGCGCTGTCTTGAGCCCGCGTTTTTAGCCGCTCGCCAAGGGCTTGTGCGCTTGGCGGCAGAATGAATACGCGCACCACATCGCCGAGCATTTTTGCCATCAACTGCTGTGTTCCCTGCCAGTCTATATCAAACAGGACATCACCGCCGCGCGATAATATTGCTTCCACCGGAGCTGCCGGGGTTCCGTAAAAATTACCAAACACTTCGGCTGATTCGAGAAGTTCATCTTGATCACGCATAGACAAGAACTTGTCCTGGGTGACAAATATATAGTCCTTGCCGTCAACTTCGCCGGATCTTGGCGTGCGGGTGGTAACCGACACCGACATGGTTATGTTGTCGTCAGAGGCCAGCAGACGTTTGGACAGCGTGGTTTTGCCCGCACCTGAGGGCGACGACAATACAATCATCATTCCGCGCCGTTCAATACCGGCGAATTTTACTGTTTCACTCAATATTCATCACCTGTTCGCGTATCTGATCTATTGCAGCTTTCATGGCCAATCCCAGTTCGGTTATCTCTTTGGTGGGTGATTTTGAGCACAATGTGTTGGTTTCCCGGTTAAACTCCTGCACCAGAAACTCTAACTTTCGCCCCATCGGTCCGTCGGCGTTCAGGTAATCCCTGGCGGCCAGTATATGAGCATCAAGGCGGTCAAGTTCTTCGGTAATATCAGCTTTTGCGGCCAGAATTACGGCTTCCTGATAAAGCCTGTCTTCATCCAGAGACGGTGCAGCTTCAATCACCTGTGCAATCTGGCGGCGCACACGCGTCTGCATCAAATCGCTGGTCTTTGCTACTTCCTGGCGTATCTGCACCATCATTTTTTCAATGTCGCTGACCTGAGCATTGAGAATAAGGCAAAGTTGTTCGCCTTCGCGCTGGCGCATGGCGGCAAGGTCATGGAGTGCGGTTTCAAGGCTGTTTAGAATTTCAGTGTTACGGGCTTTGATAATTCCGTCGTCTTCTACCGGGGCTGATTGTTCCAGTATACCTCTTAGTGCCAACAGGCCATCGGCTGAAGGCGCTGTTGCCCCTGCTGTCTCCACCAGTCTCCCGGCAGCCAGTACAACGGCTTGGAGAGCAGCCTCATTGATGGTCAACTCACCGGCGGCATCTTCCTGCTTCAGATTTAAGGACGCCTGTACACTTCCGCGTGACACATATTTTGCCAGCAATTTTCTTAAATCAGGCTCAAGACGCTCATAGCCATAGGGTAATCGACATCGAATATCCATCGATTTGCCGTTGACAC
>CAZJUF010000525.1:0-1600 GCA_964549055.1 uncultured Hyphomicrobiales bacterium
GCCTGGGCCATGTTTTCAATGGCGATTTTTAAAAACCCTTCGGCGACATCTTCAGGTGTGCGGCCATCGCCAACCTGTTTTGCCATCTCCTCAAATGCCTGTTTCACAACGGCTGCATCGAGAGGCTGATCGGCATTGGGCCCGAATATTTCCGGAAAATAATCAGCATTCAGTTTACCCAGCATCAGGTTGGCATCGGTAATCGTTAGCGGTCCCGATTTGCGATAGCATTTGGGGCCGGGACTGGCACCGGCTGATTGCGGGCCGACGCGAAAGCGGGCGCCATCAAATTGTAAAATCGAGCCACCGCCAGCGGCAACCGTGTGGATCAGCATCATTGGTGCGCGCATGCGCACACCGGCGACTTCGGTTTCAAAGGTGCGCTCGTATTGGCCGTTATAGTGTGATACATCGGTTGAGGTGCCGCCCATGTCAAAGCCGATGATAGTGTCATAGCCCGCCATTGCGCTGGTTTTAACAGCACCGACGACACCACCGGCAGGGCCGGACAATATGGCATCCTTGCCTTGAAAAAGACCGGCTGAGGTCAACCCGCCATTGGACTGCATGAACATGAGTTTGGGTGCGGCTTCAACCTCGCTGTCGCCGGATAGTTCAGAAGCCACCTGTTGCACATAGCGGCGCAGGATGGGCGAGAGATAGGCATCAACCACGGTGGTATCACCGCGACTGACATATTTCATCAAGGCGCTGACCTTGTGGCTCACCGATATTTGCGTAAAACCGATGTCTTCGGCCAGTTCAGCCACGCGCAATTCATGGGCGTGATAGCGGTAACCGTGGACAAAGACGATTGCCACACAGCGAATGCCGCTGTCATAGGCGCGTTGCAGGTCGGCGCGGGCTTTTTCATCATTTAGCGGTGTATCTATGTCGCCATTGGCGGTGATGCGTTCGTCCACTTCAATCACGTGGTCAAACAGCATTTCGGGTTTGATGATGTGGCGGTCGAAAATTTTTGGCCGGGCCTGATAGCCGATTTTCAAGCCATCGCGAAAGCCCTTTGTGGTGACCAGAACCGTGGCATCGCCCTGGCGCTCCAAAAGCGCGTTGGTGGCAACCGTGGTGCCCATTTTAACGGCGCGGATTAAAGCGGAGGGAATGGCCTCATCGTCGTTAAGTTTGAGGAAATGTCTGATGCCCGCTACGGCTGCGTCACGGTATACGTCGGGGTTTTCCGAAAGCAGTTTGTGCGCCGAGATATCGCCATCAGGAGAGAGTGCGACGATGTCGGTGAAGGTGCCGCCACGGTCAATCCAGAATTCCCACTTTGCATCTGCTTGAGTTTTTTTGGTCATATTGTCAGTAATTCGTCTAAGGAGAAGTTCACTCCAGAAAACATATAAAATATAAAACGTCAATAAATTATCGACAAATCATGCTTATGGTTTTAACGTAGTCTAAATTGAGACTGGAGTTTGAACAATGAGCACACAAGAAAACAAACACGAACCGATTGTGTCATCGGCACATCTGGCGAATTCAGAACTTCCTGAATTGAGCGAGGTTGAATTTGCCATGAACATTGCGGTCAATTCCTATCAGCGCTGGTGCGTGCGGGCAATGACGGCAAGTGGTG
>CAZJUF010000526.1:0-1597 GCA_964549055.1 uncultured Hyphomicrobiales bacterium
CATCATGACCTTTTTATTCTCTTTTTCCGTCAGCCGTTTGGCGATCTTGGCCGCCGTCGTGGTCTTACCAGATCCCTGCAAACCCACCATCAGAATCGGCACCGGCGCCACCGCCGCCAAACTTATACCGACGGTTTCGCTGCCCAGCATATCCACCAGATGATCATTGACGATCTTGACCACCTGTTGTCCGGGGGAGACGGACTTCATGACTTCATGTCCGATAGCGCGCGCGGTAACCTTGGCGATAAAGTCTTTGACCACGGACAGGGCAACATCGGCTTCCAGCAGTGCAATACGCACTTCGCGCATGGCGGCCGTGACGTCCGCCTCTTTCAGCGCACCGCGTCCCTTTAACTTGTCAAATATACCGCCAAGCTTATCGCTTAAACTGTCAAACATTTTGTTCTCTCTTTTTGGCTCTGATGTATTCCGGACACAACACCGTAAACCACTATTTTTTATTCAGGGGGGATAACTCCCCCGTGCCACCAATAATTTTTAGCGGCACCCCCCCTCCTCGCATTAGCTCGGACGGCCCTTGGCCTTGCCTCAGACCTTTTGGGTCTTCGGGTATTCTTATTAAATCACACAACACAAACGCACCAGTGGGCGAACCTTCGCTGACTGGTGGACATCCTTGGACGCATTACTTCTGCAAATCCGTGATAGTTGGGCGGAAAATATGGGGATTCTGCCCAAGAGTCAAGTTCTTGTTTCCCGAAGCCAAAAAAAATGCCATAAGTTCACAAAATAAAAACTTACAGAAAAATATAGAAGGAACTTTGCTATAATGTCTAACCGATTGAAAACAGCACTAGCCATCGGCGGATTGACCACGATGTTAATGACCTCTCAGGCCCAAGCCGGGCTGGACGGAAATTCGTTCGAGGGGCTTTATCTGGGCTTCAATGCCAATTATTCCAAAGTAACCACAAATGCCACCTATGAAATTCTGGATGCCAATACCAACACATTTGGTGGCATATCGTCAAGTAGCAACAGCACCGGATACGGCGGCGTTTTATATGGCGGCATCGGCACCAACATCTGGGGGCCCATGTATGTGGGAATTGAAGGCGGCCTTGGCGTCAATGGCGGCACCGCATTCGTTACAGACGGCACCAAGACGTTTGGCCTGAAAGCCGGTTTTTCCTTTGATATTACGACCCGCCTCGGCATGACCGTGTCTGACCGGGTTCTCGTGTATGCACTGGGCGGTTATACCTCCATAAAATACAGCAACAAGGGTTTTGTTAATAGCCAGTCAAAAGGGCTTGGCGGATACCGTTACGGGGCTGGCTTTGAAATTGGTATATTGGAAGACATTGCCCTGCGCGTGGAATATGTCAGAACCGCACATTCCGCCGTCACCTGGATACAGGCGGGCGACAGCTTTCGCTTTGACCCCAGTACACAGGTCTTTAGAATCGGTGTGATTCTTCACATGGATTAATTAAAAAGAGGGGATTGATAAAAAGGGGGAAGCCTCTATTCGTCTTTCCCCTCAACACCCATCAGTTTCTCACTATGAATCACCACATTTTCCTTGAGCCGCGCCATGAAATCCTTTTTGCTCAAACCATGCTCAATCGGT
>CAZJUF010000527.1:0-1596 GCA_964549055.1 uncultured Hyphomicrobiales bacterium
AGAGGTGGTCCTACATTTTCGACCATTTTGCAGCCAGATTAAGATGGATCATGATTTCATTTAGGCTGCCAATTTCATTGGTTCTGTTTTTCTTTCATAAGCCTCATCCGGCGTCAATATTCCGTGGGTGGAGTGTGGACGCTCGGTGTTGTAGTAGTCCAGCCATTTTCCAATCCCAGCACGTGCCTGCGACCCGGTTTCAAATGCGTTGAGGTAAACGCATTCGTATTTCAGTGACCGCCAGAGCCGTTCGATCATTCGATTATCGACCCAACAGCCTTTACCATCCATTGATATTTTCACCTCGGCATCTTTCAATGCCTGTGTCCATTCAAAGCCGGTGAACTGGCTGCCTTGATCGCTGTTCATGATCTCTGGTTTTCCGTGTTTTGCGATAGCCTCTTTCAGGGCTTCGACGCAAAAATCAGCGTCCATGCTATTGGACAAGCGCCAAGATAAAACCTTGCGACTGTGCCAGTCCATAATGGCTACCAAATACAAAAAACCGCGTTGCATGGGAATGTAGGTGATATCCACGCACCATACTTGGTTGGGCTTTGTGATTGGCAATTTTCTCAGCAGATACGGGTAAATCTTGTGCTGCGGGTGCTTCTTGCTGGTGTTTGGCGTCTGGTAAATGGGAACCAAACGCATCAGACGCATCAATCTACGGACCCTGTGGCGGCCGCACTTGTGGCCTTGCCGCAGCATATAGCGGGCCATTTGACGCGAGCCGTACCAAGGCGTGTCCAAAAACTGTGTATCAATAATGGCCATGAACCGCAGATTCTCTGCACTTTCACCCTTCGGCTGATAGTACATGTTGGACCGTACCAACGACAGTAATCCACATTGCCGCCGAACGCTCAAATCATGATCCTTGCTCACCATTTTTTGCCTCGCGTTCCGAGCAACTGAACCGAGGCGTTGGCTAAAAAATCACGTTCCACAACCAACTGGCCGATCTTGGAATGCAGCCGATCAATCTTAGCTTCATCAACCCGCTCTGGATCACTGCCGCGTCTGGAAAACGCCGTGGCCATGTTTCCAATCGCCGCACGCTTCCACGTCCCGATCTGCGTCGGGTGCACGCCGTACTTTTTCGACAGCTCCGCCATCGTCATCTCTTCGCGGATTGCCTCAAGCGCAACCTTGGCCTTAAAATCAGGCGAATGGTTCTTTCGTTTCGTCATGCTGAATCGTCTTTCTCATAAGTCGATCCATCTTAACTGCTGGTCTGAAATCTTGCGACCACCTCTTTATGCTCAACCAAAAACTAAGGAGCACACGGATTTCATCAATAGTGCAACTTCCCTTTATTCTGATGGCAGCGAACACACATGGAAAGAACCGCTCGTTCGAAAGGGGCCGAACGGTGACGTGAGATACTTACCTTTCAGAATCGGGAAGTTTAGTGGAAGAGAGTACGACGCTTCCAAAGCAATTTCAAAAATTGTTGTAGGATCAAAAGCGAAGATCAGCGTTCCGGAAGTAAAGGATTTTCTTTATAGCGAAGGCTACAGAGATTTCGAAGTGGTCGTTTCGGAGTGTATTTGGCAATAGCAAACCGTAAGGTGTACTCGCACGCACCGCCCC
>CAZJUF010000528.1:0-1588 GCA_964549055.1 uncultured Hyphomicrobiales bacterium
TGTTGTTTATACACAAGTCCCTTGTTTTGGTCCAAACGCTAGCCATGCAGTAGCGAAGTCGCACATTCTTCGGATGCCGACCCAGAACGTTTGCGGTCCGGGAGCTGGTTCGCTAGGTCGATTGTTGTAGCCTCCCAGTCGCGTTAGCAGAGGCATGAACTCGGATAATGGCGGCGGAGTGGCCGGGCCGTTTTGGAGAAGAGGGGCCTCTTTCGTGGTGACCTTCCAAACCGACATCCACTCGCAATCCTCAAACAGGGCATCGCAAGGCAGTGACGGACATTCGCGCTTCAGATGTGTCAGATACATCACCCGCCAGGCGATGATTCTGTAGAACGCAAGGCAGTTTTTAACACGGCCCATGGTCTCTAGTTGCATTTCTTCGACACGGCACCCCGTTTTGAGAACTCGAAAATAAACTTCCACGGTCCACCTTGCCACGTAGTAATCGATCACGCACAGAATTTCTTTGACCGAGTCGATCGGCAATGAGGTAATCAGCAGCCAGGAGACATCCGTTCCGTCCCCTGGTCCGTTGACTTCCTCGACGAGCACCACGTTCTAAGTGACGGAGGGTAAAGAGGAACGCGCGTGCGGTGGCTTCACGACCACTTTGATAGCGCGAATCTCTAGCTCCGCCTGACGTGCCTTGCGCTTTGGGGTTCGAGGAAGTTCGATGGTTCGCATGGTTCGAAGCTCTGAGTCGCTCACCTCCTCTCGCACTTTGCAATAAACGGCGGGGCCCGAATCGAGTTCGCGTTCTAAGGTACAACGCTCTACTCGTGCACGAATAATGAAGTCGGCAGGCGTAGGATGCTGCTCGGCTTCCATGAATAGGTCATAGATGTCCGCTTCCCGATCAGCGACACTCACGATCTGCGTTGTCGGATTTTCAGCTGCCAGCTGCGATGCTAGACGATACCCGGTGAGCCAGCGAAAACTTTCCTTTTGTTCAATCGGTAGGGTTTGACGCTCCTCGGTCTTGCCCAAAGATTCCGGAGTACGGTCGAACTCTTCCACACCCACGACGCCCAAGCAAAGTCGTTCTGGCGTGACGGCAAGATGCGTGTGGTCATAAAGTCCGAAACGATCTTCTTTGTTCAAACATTTTGCATCTTGGGGAGGATGAAGACTGAAGTCCAGCTCCGTGGTGTCTTGCACGATTAAAACAACCGAATGCTCGTTGAGGCGTCGCTGGGTCGCCTCGATGTGGGGCTGCAAGATTTGATCGGGCTTAATGACTGGGTTCTTGAAAAACCGGTAAGCGGCCAACGTGTCACCCCAACCCTCGCAAGCAGAGTTGATACTCGCCTGGGGATTGGCAGCCAGAGATTCAAGAATGTGTTCACTACGACGATTCAAACGCTTGTCCCCCAGGTCAATTCCCTCAAGTTCCTTCTCGATTCCTTCACACATTGTTGCGCTCCATGCTAGATTGGCAGGTTAGTCACTGCCAATACTGCCTGCGCAAATCTTGTGCCAAAGCTGGCCATCGGTGCTGAGTTTTTCCTGGAACTTGTGTATAAACAACAGATACACCGACCGACCCTACATTCGACAGGTCTCCGAAACCGTCAAGATGCGTTCC
>CAZJUF010000529.1:0-1584 GCA_964549055.1 uncultured Hyphomicrobiales bacterium
GCTCCAGGTTCATGCCGTGCTGCCTGGATACCGGCTTTCGCCGGTATGACGGGTGTGGGCTGTTGTTCAAAATGGTATAATTGAATCCCTACACCCCCACCTTCGGCAAAAATCTTGCTTTTTGGCTTCTCACTTCGCTGGCGATGAAATCGCTTACGGTTTTTATGCGGGCGAGTTTTCTCATGTCTGAGTGGATGATGAGCCAGAAGGAGCGGGTTAGGTGGACTTTTTCGCGTAGCACTGGCACGAGGTCCGGCTCGTTTGCGGCCATGAAGGTGGGCAGGACGCAGATGCCTGCACCGGCTCTGGTGGCGACCATCTGGGCGACCAGACTGGTTGAGGCGAGTTTGGGGTGCAGGGATTTTGAGATTTGCGGCAGGTAGTCCAGTTCTGGTGTGAAAATCAGATCGTCGATGTAGCCGATGATGCGATGGCTGCTCAGGTCGGTCAGGTTTTTGGGTGCCGGGTTATCTTCAAGATAGGTTTTGGCGGCAAAAAGGCTCAAGGTGTAATCGGTCAGTTTGCGTGAATGCAGGCGGCCTTCGCGCGGGCGCTCAAGGCTGATGGCGATATCGGCTTCGCGTTTGGACAGGGAGAACACGCGCGGCCGGGCGATCAGCTGGATGTCGAGATCGCGGTGAATGAGGGACAATCTGGCAAGGCAAGGGGCGAGGAAGTAAGTGCCGAAACCTTCCGGCGAGCCAATGCGCACAGCACCGCTCAAGGCATAGTCGGACCCGGAAATTTCCCCTTGGGCTGCAATGGCAACGCTTTCGAGTTCCTCTGCGGAAATCAGAAGTTTACTGCCTTGTTCGGTGAGTGTATATCCTTGCGGGCGGCGTTCAAACAACTTGGCATTCATGTCTCTTTCCAGATTGGTGATGCGACGGCTTACTGTTGTGTGTTCGGCGCCAAGCTGACGTGCTGCCGCTGTCAGGCGCCCGCTTCTGGCCACAGCGAGAAAAAACCTTAGATCGTCCCAGTTATAAGGAGTAGAATGCATCTGTTGTGGCTTTCGTGTGGGGTTAAACGCACAATGGATCGTTATAAATTACCGTAGATGTGCATTTTTAAACAGTGCTATTCTGAATATCAACTTTTAAAGACATTTGTTTTGAGGGAAAATATGACTACTGAGCTTTATCATTTTATCGGTGGCAAGCGTGTTGCCGGTACTTCGGGGAAATTTGCTGATGTTTTAAATCCTTCCACCGGTGAGGTGGAAAAGCAGGTGCCGCTGGCCAGTGCTGAAGAATTAAACGCAGCAGTCGCCAATGCCAAAGAGGCCCAGGTTGGATGGGCGGCGCAAAACCCGCAAAAACGTGCGCGCGTCATGTTCCGGTTTTTGGAGCTTTTGCGCGATGACAATGATAATCTGGCGGAAATGCTGTCACGCGAACACGGCAAGACCATCCCTGATTCGAAAGGTGATATTCAGCGCGGCTTTGAAACCGTTGAGTTTGCCTGTGGCATCCCCCATTTGCTCAAAGGTGAATTCACCGAAGGAGCCGGGCCGGGCATTGATATGTATTCCCTGCGCCAGCCTTTGGGCGTGGTCGCTGGAATTACACCGTTTAACTTTCC
>CAZJUF010000530.1:0-1582 GCA_964549055.1 uncultured Hyphomicrobiales bacterium
TTGAGAATTTTCAAGGCATCAATATCATCCTTGTCCCACTCAATAAATGTGCGGTCCTTCATCGCTGCATTGCCAATGGGCACCGTTTCTTCCAGGGCTCCGCGCGTCAGTACAAAGCCGCCAACATGTTGCGAAAGGTGGCGGGGAAAGCCCATCAATTGTTCGGTCAGTTCAATTGTCCGCGCCAGAAGAGGATCGCTCAAATCAAGACCTGCTTCTTTCACGCGTTCCTCGCTCACTTCTTTACCATGCGATCCCCACACGGTTTTGGCCAAAGCACCGGTGACATCCTCGCTCAACCCCATCACCTTGCCAACTTCGCGCACAGCACTGCGCTGGCGATAGGTAATAACGGTGGCGGTCAGGCTCGCGCGGTGGCGGCCATAGCGCTGGTAAATATACTGAATAACCTCTTCGCGCCGTTCATGTTCAAAATCCACATCAATGTCGGGCGGCTCCTTGCGCGCTTCCGATATAAAACGTTCAAACAAAAGATCAATCTTGGCCGGGTCAACCGAGGTAATGGCGATGCAATAACACACGGCAGAATTGGCGGCAGAGCCACGCCCCTGACACAGGATTTCGAGGTTGCGGGCATAATGAACAATATCATGAACGGTGAGAAAGTAAGGCGCATACCTGAGTTTTTCGATTAATGCCAACTCCTTCAAAAGCGTGTCATTGACCTTTTGCGGCACCCCGTCAGGATAGCGCCACCTTGCCCCCTTCCAGGTGAGGGCTGTCAGATGCGCCTGCGCCGTTAACCCGCAAGGCACCGAATCTTCCGGGTACTCATAAGCCAGTTCATCAAGATTAAACCGGCACACCTCGCCAATCTCCACCGTTCGTGCCACCGCTGCCTCATAGCCTTTGAAAAGACGCTGCATTTCAGATGCCGGTTTGAGATGGCGCTCAGCATTGGCCGCCAGCCGGAAGCCCGCATCCACCATCCGGCACTTTTCACGAATACAAGTAACCACATCATGCAAGGCGCGGCGTGAGGCTGCATGATAGTGCACATCATTGGTCGCAACGAGAGGGACATCACACGTCTCGGCTATGTTAGCCAGTCGGGCAAGCCTGCGCTTGTCATCGCTGCGATAAAGACGATGTGCTGCCAGCCACACGCGACCAGGACATGCTTTGACAAGTCGTTTCAAAGTCTCGCCAAAACCTGCGTCAAGCTTGTCTGGCGCGATTGCCACCAGACACTGGCCTTCAATAAATTCCAGCAGATCATCCAATGACAGATAGCATTCACCTTTGGGAGCAGCTCTTTTGCCCCGCGTCAACAACCGGCACAGGCGGCCATAGGCGGGACGGTCTTGCGGATAACACAAAACACTCAACCCCTCTGTGAGGTCGAGACGACAGCCGATGATTAATCTCAAACCCACCTGTTTTGCCGCAATATGCGCACGCACCACACCGGCCAGGGAGTTCCTGTCGGTGATCGCCAGCGCTGCCAGCCCAAGCTCCTTTGCTGTCGCCACAAGTTCTTCGGGGTGCGATGCACCGCGTAAAAAGCTGAAGTTGGTTGTCACCTGAAGTTCAACATATGAATTCATGCAAACAATCCGTG
>CAZJUF010000531.1:0-1570 GCA_964549055.1 uncultured Hyphomicrobiales bacterium
GATCCGAGTGACTCGAAACGACGTGCCTACGCTCAGCGATGACAGCAACAACGTCTTCTCGGTGACGGCCCCCACCTCCATCTATTACGTCAACCTCGACACCGATACCGTGTTCACGGACAACGAGTACACGACAGCAGCCGGTTCCGATTCCAACAGCGGACTGACGCCGGATCAACCGAAGTCTTCGATTCGAGCCATTTTGGATACGTTTGACCTGGGACCTGGCGACACGATCTTGGTCGAAGGCGGGAACTACACGTTGTCGTCCAATATCATCGTGACAGCGGACGATGCCGGTGTCACGATTCGCGGAGCTCTAAATGCGAGTCAGGCAACGGTACTGAACCGAGGGAACACGGCGAGCGGAAACTACGTGTTCGAACTTGTCAATGCGGACGATCTGACGTTGGAATCTTTGACCATTTCGGGTGGACGCGTAGGCGTCTTCGCAAGCTCATCGTCCGATAGCGACAACGTGCGGATCGTCGATGCGAAGTTCACCGGACAATTACGAGAAGATGTCTTCCTGCAAACGACCAATGATGGATTCAGAATCGAGTCGAGCGAGTTGGTCAGTAGTTCCAACGCCAACGGCTCTTCTGGCATTTACATCCAGGGCAATCAGACTTCCATTCTTAACAACGTGATCGCCAATAAGTCTTATGGCATTCGACTAACCGGCATGGGCGCGCTGGTCAGTGGGAATGAAGTTCATGACAATAGTCAAGATGGCATCTGGGCTCCACTACCTACCAATGTTTCGGTGGATACCGAGATTTCCGACAACATGGTTTACAACAATCAGAGAGGGATTCGCGTCAGTGGAAGATTCGGCAACACTGTCGTCCAAAACAATACTGCCTTCGGAAACACGACGGGAATCGATGCCAGTGGTGGTGCGATCATCGTTCGCGGCAATGAATCCTACGACAACAGCAGTTTTGGCATCTTTGTCACAGGCAGTGTTGGCATCGTCGGCACAAGCAATATTATCATCGAAGACAATACGACCTACCGCAACCCGAACGGTATTTTGGTCGGAAATGCGACGGCGCGATTCAATCGCTCGTACGCCAACAGTTCGACAGGGATCGTGGCAACCGGGCGATTATCGCTCGTCCACGACAACGTCAGCTATTCCAATAGCACGGGTATCTCTATCGTCGACAATACCTCAGGCAACGCAACGGGGGGTGTGTTCAACAATGTGATCTACGACAACACCACCCAGGGCATTTTGGCCGGCGGCTCCCAAAGTCGCCTATGGAGCGTTTACAACAACACGATCTTGCAGCCGACTGGCAACGCCTTGGTGTTGACGGATAACACGACCAGCCTGCGTTTCTACAACAACATCATTCAGGTCGATTCGGGTTATGCGATCTCCGTGGGTCTCAATAACCAGACGGGATTCGACTCCGACTACAACCTGATCTACACCCCAGGCGATGGCAAGCTTGGCTTGTGGGGCACAACCGAAATCGATAGCTTCGCGGATTGGTTCTATGAACTCGGACTCGATCGGCATAGCCAGATCGGTGAGGGGCCGGAGTTCGATCCGCAGTGG
>CAZJUF010000532.1:0-1564 GCA_964549055.1 uncultured Hyphomicrobiales bacterium
TTGCTGCCGTTTATCCTGGCCGCCATCGTTGGCCGCTCGGCGCATTTTTTCCTGGTCGCGCTGTTGATGGCGTGGGCCGGACCAAAAATGGAAGCGGTTGTTCTGAAATATATCGAGTGGTTGGGCTGGGCAACCGTTCTGGCGGTCGCTGTTTTTATCTATTTTCATTACGCATAAAACCTGAGCATGTCTCGGCGTAGTTCATTATTGCTGACAACATTTTTACCGGCTGCTTTTCTCGCCTTCTTTTTTTTGACGGCATGCAGCAGCAACGGCAAACGCTGGAACCCGGAAGATTACACGGTTAAATCCGGCGATACGATTTACTCCATCGCCTGGCGATACGAGATCGACCCGGAAGAATTTGCCGCCTGGAACGGGCTGCGCAATTCGGCCTTCATCAAACCCGGGCAACGCCTGCACACGCGCAAGCCGGCGAATTTTGATCGCAACAGAAAAAACCGTATCGATCAATCCATCGCTTACGCACCGTCATCGAAAAAATCAAATCCCCGTAAAACCTATCCTGCTGATAAATGGGTGAAAGCAGAGAAGGGTGACACCCTGTATGGCCTGTCGAAAAAATATGGTGTCAGTGTTGATCGCCTGGCGCAGCTGAACCAGTTGAAAAAACCGTATGTCATCAAACCGGGACAGACCATATTTCTTAAACCTTTAAATACCAGGGCAACAGGAAACACGGTAAAGACCGGTTCAGGCAAAGATTCTCATGTAAGTAAAAAGCCAGCCCCTGTTGCGAGCTCGCAGGCGCAATCGGTCAGCTGGCCGAAGACAGTGCGCTGGCAGCGTCCAACCACGGGCAAGATTATCAAAAAATTCAATCGCCGGAAAAATGATGCCAAAGGCATCGACATCGCCGGCAAAGAAGGCCGACGTATAGTTGCTGCTGCCAGTGGCAAGGTGGTGTACAGCGGCAACGGCCTGATCAGTTACGGCAACTTAATCATCATTAAACATAACAAAACGTTTTTAAGCGCCTATGCTTACAACCGTAAACTGCTGGTGAAAGAGGGCGACGTGGTGAAGGCCGGGCAGAAAATCGCGGAGATGGGGCATAAAGAAAAACAGCGACCGATGCTTCATTTCGAGATTCGAAAAAACGGCAAACCGGTCGATCCGTTAAAGTATTTGCCCTGGTAGTCGACAGTTGTAATAGCCGGGTTAGTGAAGGCTGGGTTTATATCTTGTTTATTTGAAGTGTTTGCTGTGTTTCGTCAAATTCTTACCTGATAAGTTACATAAGGCAATTGCCTTGCCTACCCAAAAGGAATATTCGTACTTGTGCTTGAAAAATTAAAAACCACAATATCATGTGGTTTATGAGGCAAACATAAATTAAATTCTAGTTTTTTTTAATAAATGCTTGCTTCTTAAATGGAAATAATGATATAAGTTTTTCCAACGTAAGGGCTGACGTTAGAAGAACCTTGTAAGTACATGGAATTTAAGGGAGTACTGATCTCTCAAACTTACAAACTAAATGCGTACAAAAAATAATTATAAAACACATTTTGGGGATGGGGTACAATCATGAGAGAAGCAG
>CAZJUF010000533.1:0-1560 GCA_964549055.1 uncultured Hyphomicrobiales bacterium
AGCCACACCATTACGTTTAATCCTTCTTTTATCAGGGATGCGGCACACAAAGAAAAATTCAAAGCTTTCTTAAAAGGATATGTAGAAAATGGCGGAACAGCATTGCAAATCAACATTCTCGACCCGGACATGCTGCGCGATGCGCAAAAACACCCGCAAAATTACCGGCATTTGTTGGTGCGCGTTACCGGATACAATGCCTATTTCACCTCCATTGGCAGGGAATTGCAGGATGAAATCATCGCCCGGATCAGCCATGAAAAGTTTTAGATTTTAAAAATGGAGAAAAAAAACACCATGAAAGCCCGTTTGCTGAAAATCCAGCGCATGTCCACCGAAGACGGGCCTGGTATCCGGACAACGGTATTTCTGAAAGGATGTACGCTGCATTGTTCCTGGTGCCATAATCCGGAAAGCATTTCCCCGAAACCACAACTGCAATGGCTAAAATCCAATTGTATCGGTGGTCAGCTTTGTGTGGCGGTCTGCCCGAATAATACTTTGTCTTATGTTGATAATCAGATTGTTATTGACAGAAACCTTTGCGAAGCCTGCGGAATTTGTGTGGAAGAATGTCCGTCGGGAGCGTTAGAAATTATGGGCAGAGAAGTTACCGTGGAAGAAGTGGTACGGGAGGTGCTGAAAGACAAAGCTTATTTTGAGAAATCGGGCGGCGGCATCACCGTATCGGGAGGAGAACCTGCCATGCAGGCTGGTTTTGTGGCCGCATTTCTGAAAAGGATGAAAGAACACGGTATCCACACAGCGCTTGACACTTGTGGACTGGCGCCACCGGCTGTTTACGAAAAAGTTTTGCCTTACACCGACCTGTTGCTTTATGACATCAAAGAAATAGACAGCGAAAAGCACCGGAAGTTTACAGGAAGTCCCAACGAAAAAATCCTCAACAATCTGCTAACCATTTCCGAATGGATGAAAATCCATGGAACCCCCAAGGAATTATGGGTACGGACGCCCGTCATTCCCGATGCCACCGACACGGAAAAAAACATTGCCGGGATCGGCAAATTCATCGCCGAAAACAACCTGCATCCCGACCGGTGGGAATTGTGCGCTTTTAACAACCTGTGCAACGACAAGTATCTCCGGTTGGGAACCCGGTGGGATTTCGAAAAGTATGGCCTTTTGGAAGCCCAAAAGCTAAATCGTCTGACGGAGACAGCCAAAAATTCCGGAGTTGACAAAGAAATGGTTTTGTGGACAGGATCAGCAAAAGTAAAAGAAGAGACCATCTTGAAAAAAGGAAATGAACCCAAACCGGTAGATTATTGCCGTATTACCGGCCTGCCGGATGAGGAGTAATAACCAGGAAACAACAATTCACTTATGAAATGCAAAAGAAACACACAAAGAAATACAAAAGGGAAATCCTTTGCACGCCTTTGTGATATCCTTTGCGGTTAAACCATTAATCCAAAAGCTGAAAAAATGAAAACAAAAAAACAGTTCAGCCCCGAAGATATAGAAGCTTTTAAACCGGAAAACAAAGTCGGGTTGCTAACCACCGTCAATGAAGCCGGTCTTCCGCACATCACACTG
>CAZJUF010000534.1:0-1559 GCA_964549055.1 uncultured Hyphomicrobiales bacterium
GACCCTGAATCTCCGTTGACCAAAGCACAGGGTTATGAAGGTGGCGGTTGTCTTGCCGGCCTGAATTACTGCCGTGTCACACCCAATGGTTCAGTCACTGTTTGCCCCTATATTGAAGAATCGGTTGGCGATCTGCATGAGCAGTCGTTTGCTGATATATGGGATAATTCGGAAACCTTTCAACAGCTGCGCAATCCTAAACTGAGCGGTAAATGTGGTGTGTGTGAATTTGCCATTCTGTGTGGCGGCTGCCGGGCGCGCCCGTTTGCCATGGAAGGTGATTTGTTTGGTGAAGATCGCTTATGTAACTATGAACCGCAGGGTGGTGGCGTGATTCAACCCTTATCCCTGGATGGTGTACAGCCGCTGTCATGGAATGCAGAGGCCGAGGGGCGTTTATCCAAGTTGCCATTTTTCCTGCAAAAGATGATTCGCGGCAAGGTTGAGCAGGCAGCACGTGAACGCCACGTTGATGTGGTGACACTGGAACTGATGGATGAATTAAAGCAGGAGCGTTTCGGCAGCAATATGCCTGCGTCTCCATTTACAAGAAAAAAGCGAACCGCGAATGAACGCGAATAGACGCGAATTGTATTAGAGAGGAATTACGAATGAATGCCGAGGTACACGACATTTCTTTCTATTCGCGTTTATTCGCGTCCATTCGCGGTTCGCACTTATGAGCCGTGAGATTACATGGAGTGAAGAAGCTGAGGAGCGGGTAAATCGCGCTCCTGTTTTTCTGCGTTCTATGGTGCGAAATCTGACTGAAAAGAAGGCACGCGAGGCTGGCATTACTCACATAAACGAGGATTTTTTGTCCGGTGTGCGTGATGCCACAATGAATGCGGGTAAACCGCCTGAACCGACTGTGCCCGAACCCGGACACAAGGCGATTGTGTGGACGGCTGAGGCTGAACAGCGATTGCAAGAAGTGCCTCTGTTTACACGCGATACCATGCGCAAGATTGTTGAGGAGATTGCGGCTGAGCGGGGTCATCTGGAGGTCAATTGCAAGCTGCTGGATCAGGTTGAAAAACTCGGTGAAGATGAGCAGAGCGCAGTTCCTGATATGGCATGGTCTGTCGAGGCTCTGGATTTATTGCAGTGCCGATTGTCTGAGTCACCTGAAATGGCCATGGATTTTATGTTTGACCTGTATAAATCAGATGCGGAAGAGTTGAGCAGGAAACAGGGGTTTGAAGCCGTTTCAGTAGAGATTCTCAAGGCAGTATGGAAAACGCCGCATGCTGAGGTGGTCTGGTCGCCAGAGGCTCGAAGTCGTTTGGATGATTCGCCGGATTTTGTGCGCAGTGGCATCAAAAAAGCAGCAGAGCGCAGGGCTCGGCGGGAAGGGTTAATGGAGATTAGCTCTGATGATCTGACTCGATTCCGCAATGAATCAATGATGAAAGCAGTCAAGCGCATGAAAGCTATGGGCTTTAAGGAACTGACCTTCGATGCGTTTAAAGTGGCAGCCACAAAGGTGAAACGCCTCAAAGACAACCCGCAGGCAGAAAAGCGCTTTGCAGAAATTCAGCAGCATGTAGAGAGTAAGC
>CAZJUF010000535.1:0-1546 GCA_964549055.1 uncultured Hyphomicrobiales bacterium
TTATCTATGATATTCTCGATTTTTCCAAGATAGATGCCGGTCAGTTAAAGCTTGATCCCAGACCTTTTAATCTGACGGAGGCTATCAACGACGTAACCGCTTTATTGGCCGCTAACGTCAAGAAAAAAAGTATTGAACTGACTGTGGAGATGCAAACCGGCATTCCCGATACTTTTGTCGGCGATGTGGGGCGGGTTCGCCAGATTGTTACCAATATCGTCGGTAACGCTATCAAGTTTACAGAAAGTGGACATGTTTTGATAAAGGTTTCATGTGAACCGGGCTCGACAGATAATGACGAACATAACTCCCACCTCACCATTAGCGTTACCGATACGGGCGTTGGGATACCAGAGGAAAAACTTGATTTAATTTTTGAAAAATTCAATCAGGTGGATGGTTCATCCACACGCAAACACGAAGGTACAGGCCTGGGCCTTTCAATCACCAAGATGCTGGTAGAGGCCATGGATGGCAAGATCACCGTAGATAGTGAGTTAAACAAGGGGTCTACATTCAAAATAACGTTGTGCCTGCCCAGTACCGATCATGATCGATCAAAACAGGTGGCATAAAGACTGCATAATTTTCCGTTGAGCGGGTTGTTGGCGCAGTCAACTTCGCTGCCGTTCAATGATGGGCGGTTTATCAATTCTTTGAAGAATATGATTTCCTTAGCCTTAATATCCTGGCCTTTCAGATCGAAAGTGCCGTTTTATAACATAGACAGGTCGGGATTTTTAATTCACCGTGCCCCATTAAAAGCTAGAAATAAAATCCATTAAATACTGGCATCGCTTTGTCGCAAACAAAACCTTTGGATAAGCAGGCCACCGAAACAGGGAAAAACAACATGTTGCAAGTTGCAAAGGGGATGGCGGCACTGGGGACCGAAACCGCATTTGATATTCTGGCGCGTGCCGGTGAACTGGAGCGACAGGGGCGCGACATTATCAATCTGGGTATTGGCCAGCCGGATTTCAAAACCCCGCAGCATATTGTTGAAGCCGCCGTCAAGGCGCTGCATGACGGTCACCATGGCTATACGCCTTCTCAGGGTATTTTGCCTTTGCGAGAAGCTGTGTGTGCCGATTTAAACAAACGTCACGGTGTCGACGTCAATCCCGGCAATGTGATGATCATGCCGGGTGGCAAACCGACGATGTTTTTTGCCATCTTGATGTTTGGCGAACCGGGCACTGAAATCATGTATCCCGATCCCGGATTTCCGATCTATCGCTCGATGATTGAATATAGCGGTGCCAAGCCCGTGCCGATTTCCTTGCGTGAAGAAAACGAATTTTCCTTCAGTGCTGAAGAAGTTCTGGCGCAAATTACTGAACGGACCCGGTTGATCATTATCAATACACCGGGCAATCCCACCGGCGGTGCTGTTCCTGAAGCAGAAATCAAAATTCTGGTGAAAGGCCTCGCAAAACACCCCAATGTGGCGCTGATGTCGGATGAGATTTACAGCCAGATGCTCTATGACGGGCGCAAACATGTGAGCTTGTTGAGCTTTCCTGAAATCCGCGATCAGTTGATT
>CAZJUF010000536.1:0-1544 GCA_964549055.1 uncultured Hyphomicrobiales bacterium
GTGATGGCCGGTGGCATGGCGATTATGCCGTCAATCGGCCGCATCCGTATGTTGCGCCAGTGGGGCGGCATCATGGACATGAGTTTTGATGGCTCGCCGTTTATCTGCAAAACCGGCATCGATGGTCTTTATCTCAATGGCGGCTGGTGTTATGGCGGCTTTAAGGCAACGCCTGCTTCGGGCTGGTGCTTTGCCCATACGATTGCCAGGGATGAGCCCCATGCGCTCAATGCCGGTTTCACAATTGACCGCTTCAAACAAGGCCGCATGATCGATGAAAAGGGCGTCGGCCCCAACCCGTGGGCACAATAGGAGGGCATGAGTAATGCATAGAATAAAATGTCCGTGGTGTGGTGTCCGTGATGAAAGTGAATTTCAATATCAGGGCGATGCAACAGTTTCGCGGCCAAAATTCAAGGCTTCTGAGGATGCCTTTTTCCGTTATGCCTATGTGCGCGAAAACCCCAGAGGCTGGCATACGGAATGGTGGCACCATGTGGGTGGTTGTCGCCAATGGGTGAAAGTGGTTCGCAACACCTTGACCCACGACATCCATGTAACCGGTACACCGGCAGATAAGCTCGCCCACCCGCGCAAGGTAAAATCGCCATGAGTACGCAATCCAACAGACTGACCAAAGGTGGCCACATCAATCGGGCCAACAGCCTGACATTCAGCTTTGACAACAAAACTTATCAGGGCTTTGAAGGCGATACGCTTGCTTCTGCTCTGCTCGCCAATGGCGTGAGGTTGATGGGCCGCAGTTTTAAATACCATCGCGCCCGTGGTGTACTGACAGCAGGTTCGGAAGAACCCAACGCACTTGTTGAATTGCGCCAGGGTGCACGGCGCGAACCTAATACGCGCGCGACAATGATTGAGCTATTTGACGGTTTAACTGCCACCAGCCAGAACCGGTTTCCCTCGCTCAGCTTTGATTTTATGTCGGTCAATCAGCTTTTTGGCCGCTTTCTGGTAGCCGGGTTTTATTACAAGACCTTCATGTGGCCATCGTCATTCTGGGAAAGTTTTTACGAAAAAATAATCCGCCGTTCTGCCGGTCTTGGCCGCGCGGCGGTGGAGAGTGATCCCGATCATTACGACCATTCTCATGCCCATTGTGACGTGCTGATTGTTGGTGCGGGACCAGCGGGGCTTGCAGCCGCCTTGAGTGCCGGGCGCTCGGGTGCCCGGGTGATACTGGTTGAAGAAAACCCGTGGCTGGGCGGGGCATTGAATTTGGAAAATGACCGCATTGACGACATGCCCGCCACCCAATGGATTGAAGCTGTTTCAAAAGAGCTTAACGCCCTTGAAAATGTCAGGGTGATGAGCCGGACAGTTTTGTTTGGCTATTATGATGGCAATGTTATGGGCGCGCTGGAGCGGATCAATGACCACGTGGCACCGCCATACTCAGACCAACCGCGCCAGCGCTTGTGGACGATACGCGCCAAAGAGGTGGTGATTGCGGCGGGTGCGCATGAACGCCCCATCGTTTTCGATAATAACGATAAACCCGGTGTCATGTTGTCATCGGCTGT
>CAZJUF010000537.1:0-1534 GCA_964549055.1 uncultured Hyphomicrobiales bacterium
GAAGAAGATCAGGCGGTCTATGAACAGGTTCATGTTGATTGTGATGTGCTGATTGCCGGTGGCGGCATTGCCGGTCTGGCAGCAGCACTTGCCGCAGCGGAGGTCGGCGCACGCGTGATTATTACCGATCTTTCCCCACGTTTTGGCGGGGCATCTGATTGTATCGATGGTGAGATTGACGCAGCCGCACCGATTGAATGGGTGAAAAAAGCGGTTGAAGAGCTGGCCGCCATGGACAATGTGCAGATACTGCCGCGCACGACTGTCACCGGACATTATGATCACAACTGGGTTTTGATGTGTGAACGCCTGAGCGACCATATAAGCGAAACTGACCGTCTGCCCAACCGGCCGCGTCATCGCTTGTGGAAGGTGCGGGCGAAAAAGGTGATTGTTGCCACTGGAGCCTTTGAACGTCCGCTGACATTTGCCAATAATGACCGCCCCGGCGTGATGCTGGCGTCGGCTGCGCGCGCATATGCTACGCGTTATGGTGTTACACCGGGCGAGCGTGCCGTTATTTTCACTAATAATGATGATGCTTATTTGACCGCCCTCACCTTGCAGGATGCCGGTGTGTCGGTGCCGAAGATTATCGACGTTCGCGAGGATGCAAAATCCGCGCTGATCTCACGTGCAGAAGATGCCGGAATTGAGATTGTGCGCAGCAGCGTCATTTCCAATGTTGAAACCAGCTTTGGTGGAACCTCAATTGAAGGTGTGCAGATTGCCACGCGCACGGCCACCGGAAGACTGGCCCAACCGTTCACCCGCATTGAATGTGATCTGGTGTGCATGTCGGGGGGCTGGAACCCGGCGGTTCATCTGTTTGCCCATGTGAATGGCTCGGTAAAGTTCGACGATACCTTACAGTCCTTCCGCCCTGACCAAACGTCTGAGGCAATTGTGGCTGTGGGTGCTGCCAACGGTCATTTTGATTTAAGCACAACAATTGATGAGAGCTTTGATAAGGGCTTTGCAGCGGGAAAATCTGCGACGGGAAAAACGCGTCCGAAAAAAGCTGTCGCGCCCAAAGCCCGGCAGGATGAGTGCAGCCCGCTTGAAGCCCTGTGGTTTGCACCGGCCAAAGGCAGTCTTAACGAGGGCAACAAGCATTTTATTGATTTTCAAAACGATGTCACCGCCGCTGATATTGAACTGGCGGCGCGCGAGGGCTATCGCTCGGTTGAACATCTCAAGCGTTACACAACGCTTGGCATGGCAACGGACCAGGGGAAAACCAGTAACATCAGTGCTTTGGGGATATTGGCGGATACGCTGAATACAACTATTCCAGCCGCTGGGACCACCCGCTTTCGCCCACCGTTCACGCCGTTTTCGCTGGGGTCAATTGCCGGCACTCAAGCCAAACATCTGTTTGTGCCGGTGCGCCGCACACCAATTGCCACCTGGCATCATGATAATGATTGTGACATGGAACCGGTGGGATTGTGGCGCAGGCCTTTTTGCTACCGGCATGGCACTGAAGACAGGCAAGCAGCAATCACCCGCGAGATACTGGCAACACGTGAAA
>CAZJUF010000538.1:0-1533 GCA_964549055.1 uncultured Hyphomicrobiales bacterium
GAGACAGCCCATGCTGTATAATCTGCTTTATCCGCTGGCTGACCAGGTCTCGTTTTTCAACCTCTTTCAATACATTACGTTCCGCACCGTTTATGCGCTGGTGACTTCGCTGGTGTTATGCTGGGTTCTGGGCCCGGCATTTATCCGCTGGTTGCAGCGACATCAGGGCAAGGGGCAACCCATTCGTCAGGATGGCCCGAAGTCTCATTTGGCCAAGCAGGGCACGCCGACCATGGGCGGTTTGCTTATTCTGATGGTGCTGACCATTTCCACCCTGCTATGGGCTGATCTGGGCAATGGCTTTATCTGGCTGGCCCTGCTGGTTACTCTGGGTTACGGCCTGATTGGCGGCTGGGATGATTACCTGAAGATTATTAAACGCGACCCCAAAGGGCTGGCGGGGCGCTGGAAGCTGTTATATCAGAGTCTTATCGGTGTTGTTGCAGCCATCGGATTATATATAATGACAGATCCTATTGTTGATATTCCAATCTTCAATGTGCAGTGGGATATGGGCTGGATGTATGTGCTCTTTGTGGTGTTGGTGCTGGTGGGCAGCTCCAATGCCGTGAATCTGACCGATGGGCTGGACGGGCTTGCCGTTGCCCCCACCTTTATGGTGGCCGGTGCTCTGGCTGTGGTGGTTTATCTGGCCGGCCATGCCAAATTTGCAGCTTATCTGCTGATTCCATTTGTGCCGGGCTCCGGTGAGCTGGCGGTTTTTTGCGGCGCACTGATTGGCGGCTGTCTGGGTTTTTTGTGGTTCAATACTTATCCGGCGCAGGTGTTTATGGGTGATGTCGGGGCTCTGGCTCTGGGCGGGGCTCTGGGTTTTGTGGCCAGCGCCGTGCACCAGCAATTCCTGCTGGCCATTGCCGGCGGTCTGTTTGTGCTGGAGGCGGTGTCTGTCATAGTTCAGGTGGTCAGCTTCAAGCTGACGGGTAAACGTGTATTTCGTATGGCGCCGATTCACCATCATTATGAGCTTAAAGGCTGGCCTGAGCCCAAGGTGATTGTACGCTTCTGGATTATTTCCATGATTCTGGCTCTGGTGGCTTTATCCACCCTGAAGATTCGATGAATAGCGCAAGACTTCATCAGGCTGCGCCAAAGCCGCAAATTAGCCGCAGTTTCGGCCAAAACGATGTTGTGGCTATTATCGGCATGGGTAAGACCGGCCAAGCCGTAGCTCAGTTTCTGATGCGCAGGAATATTCGCTGTGAGGCATTTGATGAGAATCCGGTGAGTCTTCCCGATGCTCTGCACTTGCCGCTTCATATCGGCCCGCTTGATGCCAGTTTGCTGGCCTCGTATGCGCGCGTGATTGTCAGTCCCGGCATCAACTGGAATCACCCGGCGCTGTGTGCAGTGCGTGAGACTCAGGTGCCTGTTTGCGGTGACCTGGATCTGTTCAGGGAGTATTATAGTGGTGAATTAATTGGCATAACAGGCACCAATGGTAAAACCACGACAGTATCATTGATCAGCACCTTGCTGGATGTGTTGCCCGGCGGCATTGAGGCTGGCGGCAAT
>CAZJUF010000539.1:0-1519 GCA_964549055.1 uncultured Hyphomicrobiales bacterium
GCAGATGAGCCAGGAATATACAATATCGAAGTGCTGGATGAAGCTGGTGGCGTGGTGGCGACATGCAATCCCATCCGTATTGTTGAGCCGGTACCGGACCAGTTGCTGCATTTCTGGGGTGACGTACATGGCCAGAGCGAAGAGACTATCGGCACCGGCAGTGCGAGAGAATATCTTGAATTTGCCCGCGACAAGGCATTTGTCGATGTCACCGGCCATCAGGGTAATGATTTCCAGATCACAAAAGAATTCTGGGCCGAACTCAACGGCCTGATTGGCGAGTTCAATGCGTCTGGCAGTTTTGTTACCCTGCCGGGTTATGAATGGTCGGGAAATACTTTTCTTGGCGGTGACCGCAACGTGTTCTACATGACCGAGGACAGGCCGATCTACCGCTCGTCGCACGCGCTCATCAATGACCTCAGCGATGCCGATACGGACTGCGGCACGGCTGGTGAATTGTTTGAAAAGCTGATCGAAAACGGTGAGGATGCGATCTGTCTGGCGCATTGTGGTGGTCGCTATGCGGACGTTAAAGTCGCCCATGACGGCCGCGTCGAGACCGCCGTTGAAGTGCATTCGTCATGGGGAACATTCGAGTGGATTTTACATGACGCCCTTGAGATGGGTTATCGCATGGGTGTTGTCTGCAATTCCGATGGCCATAAAGGCAGACCCGGTGCAAGCTATCCTGGCTCCGCTAAATTCGGTGCCATTGGCGGGCTTACCTGTTTTCTTACGTCTGAGTTGACGCGGGCGGCGATTTTTGACTGCTACCGTAAACGCCACCATTATGGCACCACCGGCAACCGCATGATCCTTGACGTTAATGCGCGCTTTGATGAGACGGGCGAACTTTTTCACGATGATCCCGCCCTTGGCGACGCGCAAGGTCGAACCTCGCGCGAGGCGATGATGGGGGATATCGTGCATCTGCCGACAGGTGAGGTGTCACTTCGGGTTCATGTGACCGGATCGGCGCCGATTGAGCGGATTGATATTTTTAATGGCCTTGAACATGTGTCGACCCACCGCCCCTACACAAAAGACGAGTTGGGAAACCGTATCCGGGTGATCTGGGAAGGGGCGGAATATCGTGGCCGTTTCCGCCAGGTGATCTGGGATGGTGAGGCCGAGTTTAGCGGCAATCGTGTGACCAAAGCGAGCGGCATAAACTTTTTCAACGAGGACAAAACACTCGATCAGACAAGCGACAATAGTTTGCAATGGAAGGCGCTTACCACGGGGAATTATGGTGGGTTTGATGCCTGGCTTGAAGACGCTGAGGCTGGAGTTGTGAAAATTGAGACACCTGTGGTTTCACAAAGCATCAATATTGCCGATATCGGGTTTGAAGATATTGAGTTTGACGCCGCCAAGCTTGGCCGCAAGTTGCGGCTGTTCCGCCTGCCGGATGAAAATGCTCATATGGAAATGACAATTGAGCAGAAAATCAATCTGCGTGATACGGGCGATAATGCTCTTTATGTCAGGGTGACCCAGGAGGATGGCAATCAGG
>CAZJUF010000540.1:0-1507 GCA_964549055.1 uncultured Hyphomicrobiales bacterium
CGGTTGGCGTCACTGCGATCACATTTTGACACCACATGAATGTCGGCGATTTCGAGAATACCGGCTTTGATGGCCTGAATTTCATCGCCCAGACCCGGCGCTGACACCACCACCGTTGTGTGCGCTGCATGGGCAATCTCTACTTCATCCTGACCAACTCCGACGGTTTCAATAATAATCGTATCAAAGCCCGCCACATCAAGAATATCAACAACATCAAGGGCGCAATGGGCCATGCCGCCAACGGCACCGCGGGTGGCCATGGAGCGGATAAAAACGCCGGGGTCGAGCACCAGATCGGCCATGCGAATGCGATCGCCCAGAATTGAACCGCCGGAATAAGGACTGGAAGGATCGATGGCAACAATGGCAATGGTGCGGTCGTCCTGACGCAGTTTTTCCGCCAGCTTGTTGACCAACGTGGATTTACCACTGCCCGGAACGCCGGTAATGCCGATTATGTGGGCGCGGCCGGCTTTGCGGTAGATTTCTCCAATAGCCTCACGTGCCTCAGCGACATTGGCTTCGGCCCGGGTTATCATTCGGGCAATAGCCCAGGTCTGTCCGCTTTCGATATGTTCGATCAGTTCATGTGAAGGGACATAGGCTGCCATCAGGAATTATGCTCCTCAAGTCTTGCGCGCATCTCGCGCAGCACATCGCGATCATCAATCACCCGGCGCGCCTTGAAGTCGGTTCTTTCAATCGAATTGGGTGCGACGATCTCGACCACCGCGCGCAGGCCAAGAATTTTATGCAGGTGTGTGGCGGCAACACCCTGAAAATCAGCTATGCTTTGCGGCCCGGATTGCCAGACACTTGTATCGGCCTCAAGGGTGACGGCAATTTCATCCATACTGCCTTCGCGAGTAATCAAAATACGATGCTCGCCACCATAGGAAGGCAGTTGGTTGAGGGCGGCATCAATTTCGCTTGGGTAGACATTTTCGCCACGGATGGTGAACATGTCGTCAATGCGGCCGATGATGCCCAACGGTAGACGCGGATAAGTGCGACCACAGGGATTGGGCCCGTCCTGCCACAAGGTGAGATCGCCTGATTCCATTCGGATCATCGGCTGTGAGGTGCGCTCAAGATGGGTATAAACCGGCGTGCCGCGCGATCCATACGGCACGCGCACATGGGTTTTTGGATCGCACACTTCGGTATAGACAATATCCTGCCAGCACAGCATGCCCGAAGTTTCAAACGATCCGCCCACATGCATCCACGGGGTCATCTCTGCCATTGATCCGCTGTCGAAAACTTTGGCACCATAAAGCTCCTGTATTTTGTCGCGCACACTGGGAATGGAGGCTCCGGGTTCGCCGGAAAAGAACATGTAGCGCAGGCCGAAATCACGCGGGTTAAGGCCGTTGTCAATGGCTGTTTGGGCCAGATGCAGGGCATAGGTCGGCGTGCCGTAAAATCCCGCCGGTTTGAGAGTGTTGAGCCACTGGGCGCAGCGTGCCGACATGCCGGTGGCACCGGCACCGAACGGAAAAGC
>CAZJUF010000541.1:0-1500 GCA_964549055.1 uncultured Hyphomicrobiales bacterium
TCCTTCAGAGCTTGTCGCGGCCAACGGATTTTATGTATCCGGCGGCTACGAATGACACGGTTGCTTCGGAATGCACGGCAACTATTGCCCCACACCATTCCCCACCGAAACAAAACTCCTCACCATGCATCTCCAGAGAACGTTGTCTTTGGAACGCGGCAGAACGATTTTCGATCTGCGGTGGATGTTCACTCTTCTAAGCGAAGGCAAGTTCGAATCGTTACAGGCAATTCGCATGTCCACGCCAAACAGATTGACCTTGCCACCCAAAAGCGGACATCTTGGATCGACCGAGCGTGATTGGCGCCCCGTGGAATAGGCTTCCAGCCTGTGGGGTCTGGTGCTATCGGAGGGTTTTGAAAGGCAAGAGCCCAAACCCTCACGGTGGCAAGCGGAGGAGTTGCTAGCCACAAAGAATCACAGAAAACAAAAAAACCGACCAACCTGAGAGGTCATTCGTTGGGGAGAGTGCATTTGCGCGTGGCATAGGCTTCCAGCCTGTGATTGCGACCCCGCAGGCTGGGCTGTTAAAAATTTGGGGTTGTGGGCGAAAAGTGGCTTCTTCAAATCGGACGTTCTTGTTCCGCCGTTGGTTTTTGAATTGTCATTAGTTATTTGTCAATAGTCATTTGTCATCGAATTCATTCGTCTGATCGTTCGTCGCGAGTTCCGTCTTCCTGTTACGATCGTTGCACGGGACGAGTTTTCCATTTGTTTGTAAATGACAAATGACTATTGACAAATGTCTTGCCCACCTCCGAGGAAGCAAAGTTGCGCAATGCCCATATTCACGCAATATCAAATTTTTAACAGGCCAGGTCCACCCTAACGCAGGGCTGGTCAATTAGTCTCTTGATTAGTTCAGCCACTGTTGCGCTTTAGCTGCCTTAGCCCCAACGCGGGCGGCCCTATGTCAGGGCAACGCCCTGGGACATCAATGCGACTCGTCCATAGCCCCAACGGGGCGGCCCTAAATGCTGCGTCCAACGTCATTTAGGGCCGCCCCGTTGGGGCTTTCCGTCCATCGTTTTCGTTCACCCAGGCCGTTGGCCTGGGCTGACATAGGGCTGACCCGTTGGGCCGAAAACGCAACAACATGGGCGCCCCCACTTTACCTAAACGTCGCACGTTCCGACTAATTGACCAGCCCAGCCCCGTGCCGGTGGAAGCCACGTTTCAACCGGTTAGGTAGGCGACAGTTAGTACCACTGGTACGCATGCTGAAAGAATTGATTGAGCGCTTCAGTGCGGTGCGTGGTCGATTCAGCGAAGCCAGTCCATTTGGGTCGCAGTTGAACGAGCTGTCGTCGAAGTAATAGCTCCGCTGCCTGGAAATTGTGCCACGAACTTTCTGAACGGCGGTCGCGCTGCGAGAATTTGTTCTTCAGCCCCACCCATGGCGTTGAATGGCCCAGCGAAGATCGCCAAGTCTCAGTTCGACGGATATCCTCGCTTGTAATGGCTTGAGCTGCGGAGTGCTCTGCAACCCCCAACTCCAGA